>JACPDV010000038.1 GCA_016183835.1 Armatimonadota bacterium | reverse complement strand
GGCACCTCGACCGTCGCCGACGGCGCCAGGGCTCGCGGGATCACGGTTCCGCGAGGAGTGCGAAGAGGAGCCTGTGCCGCCGCGTCCGGGCCTGCCGCGCGGCAGGGCGAAGAACGTCGTCGGGCACGCCGGGGCTGGTAGGCGGCCTCTTCTCCCGCCGAAGGCCCCGGTGGGTCCCCGGGCGGATCGACACGCCGATGGCGTGGGGCGGATTGACACGCCGGTGGCGTGTCGCTACGGGGCGCCTCGCCGCCGCCGGTTGCCAACAAGGGACGGTTGTGCCACGCTACCTCCGTTCCCGGAGCCCGGCTTGCTGCTTCCGTATGCTGTCCCCGCGCTCGTGGTCTTCGGCGCCGCCGTCGTGCAGGGCGTCACGGGGTTCGCCTTCGGCATCGTCAGCATGGTCTTCCTCACGCTGTTGTGGCAGCCGCAGCAGGCCAATGTGGTGGTTTCGCTGCTGGCAATGTACTCCATCTGTCACGCCGCGTGGGGCGTGAAGCACGCCATCCGCTGGCGGCAGCTCGGGCCGCTCATGGCGGGCAATCTGCTGGGCCTGTGGATCAGCGTGCAGGTGCTCGTCAGCCACGATCTGGCGGACCTCCTGCGCTACCTGGTGGCCATCGCCTGCCTGCTGGTCGCGCTCCAGAACTGGCTGGTGCGCGAGCACCCGGCCGCCTCGCCGCGCGGCAACGGCGTGCTGGGCCTCGTGGCCGGCACCCTGGCCGGTTTCCTCTCCGGCGCCACCAGCACGTCCGGGCCGCCCACCGTGTGGTGGATCTATCGCCAGCCGTGGTCGCGCGACGAGCTGAAGGCCAACACCCTGGCGGTGTTCCTGCTCACCGGCATCGCCAAGCTGGGACTCTGGATCGTGCACGACCTGCGGGCGGCCCCCGCCGCACACCTGCTCGCCCCGGCGCGTTGCGTCACGGCCGTGGGGCTCCTGCCCGCGGTGATGCTGGGCTCGTTGTGCGGCGTGGCGGTGTTCAGGCGGGTCGATCGCGACCAGCTTCGGCGAGCGGTGTGTGCGCTGCTGGTGGTGATGGCGGCGGTGATCGTGGTCACCACGCTGCGGCACGGGCGCTGATCAGAACCCCAGGAACTGCGCGTCGAGGCGCAGGTCGAACTGCGGCGTGGAGCGGACCACCAGGCCGTACTCGATCAGCCGGTCGCGGTAGCTGAGACCCCACTCCACCAGGCCGAGCCGGGAGTGGTTGACGTCGAACCAGAGGTTGTTGGAGGCGATCCAGTGCGGGGTGAACCGCCAGCGGACGTTAGTGTTCACCTCGGTGGGGAAGTCGATCTGGTCGAAGTGGAACGGCGTCTTGCCGAAGATCCGGTGGGAGATCACGCCCGCGCCGCCGTAGAGCCGGTAGCCGAAGGCCCGCTCGACGAACAGCTCGCCGCGGAGCCAGCCGAACTGGCTGCCGTCCTCGTAGAACGCGTAGCGCGCGCCGGCGCCGGCGCCGACGGTGCTGTTGCGGCCGCGGTGGAGCGTGCCGCGCCAGCCGATCTGCCCGGCCTCTCGCCACTGCCCGCCGGTGCCCTGCTCGTGGTAGCGGCCGGCGGAGAGCGTGGCGTCGAGCCGCCCGCCCAGCCCTGGTGTGTGCCAGCGCGGGGCGCGCCAGGCGACCTCCGGGACGCGGTTCCACACCGCCGAGGTCACACCGCGGGTGGCGAGCGGGCGGCGGTCCTTCAGCGAACTGGTGACCGTAAGGCTGCCGAGCGCGCCGCGAACTTCGATCCCCGCGCTGCCGCTGAGGAATGCCTGGGTGCCGATGCGCGGGTTCAGCCGGAGCTTGAACGGCTTGACGAGCCCGATCACGAACGGCCGCTCGATGAACAGCCCCCGGTCGCCGTCGCTGCCGATGCGGGGGAAGAAGGCCAGGCCGGCTCCGAAGTCGAGCTCACTGAGGCCCAGGAACGTCTTGCCGTAGAGCTGCAGGCGGGCGTCCTCGGCCTTGACGGCGGTCAGATCCTCGCCCAGCCGCTCGCCGCTGAACTCCACCTTCAGCCGGCTGGCGAGGAAGCGGTACTGGGGCGGCCTCGCCGGCGAGTTGGTCAGGGCGAGGTGCTCCAGGGTGAGGCCCCGCTGCGTCTGCTCGGCGCGCTTGGCCTCGAGGTAAAGGTCAGTGGGCCGCTCCTCGGGGCGCATGAGGTCGCTGAGCCGCCGCGGCGGCGAGTAGGGCACGCGGATGAAGCAGTCCGTGAGGATGCCGTGGTGGGTGGCGAGGTTGTACTCGGCGCTCCCCGCGGTGACCGAGGAGCCGCCGGGCCCGGTTCCCGAGACATGCACTCGGGCCCGAGCGACGGCCTGCTTAGGGTCGAGCAGATCGGCGACCATATCGTCCGCCCGGAGGCTGTAGTCGCCGAGGGTGATGCAGGCGGCGCCGTGCAGGTAGACCCGCTGCGCCGGGACGTTGAGATGCACGTGGTCGGCGGAGACATAGAGTGGCTGACCGTCGAGTTCGAGGCTCGGAGGCCCTGGGAGGGGCGAGGCCAGGGCGACGATGCCTGCCAGCCAGAGCGGTGGCACTCCCTAGAAATCCAGCCCCAGCGAGGCGCCGACCACGTGCTCGTCGCGGGTCGACCGGCCGCTGCGCTCGCTGGTCTTGAAGCGGTAGCCGAGGTCGGCGTGAAGCCGGCTGCTGACGCCGTAAGCGACGCGCGCCTCGAGCAGGTTCTGCCAGGCGTCTTCGAGGTTGAGCAGTCCTCTCCGGTTGGTGGTCTGGTAGAACAGGCTGAGCTGCAGCCGGTCGCCGGGCTGGTACTGCATCGCGGCGCCGAGCTGGTTGACGAAGCCGTCGCGGCCGCCGGAGGGCCGGTAGTAGGCGGCGCGAGAGGTGAGGCCCAGGCCGGGCGGGTGCCAGGCGACGCCGGCCTCCACGCCCTGCAGATCGCCCGACGTCTCGCCGGGGAAGAGGTCGTCGAGCGCCGTGTAGCCCGAGGACATCCGCCGGTAGCCGAGGTCGAAGCTGAGCCGGTCGCCGAACTGCCGGAGCCACGTGGCCCGGTAGGATTGCCCCGAGCTGGGCGCGGTCTCCCGGAGGTAGTCCTCCGCGAGGCTGCGGCCGTATTCGAGGATCACGCTGTCGTCGCCGAGCCGCAGCCGCAGGTCGGCGGCGAGCACGTGCCCGACGAGGAACTGGCTCGGCCCGAACCGGTCGTGCTCGGTGATCTGCATCTGCCGCCAAGACAGGCCGGCCTCGGTGTCGCCGAACAGCCGCGCACCGACGCGCGCCCGCACGTCGTCGCTGACCGCGTCGGTCACGAACGGCAGGTCGCGATGGGTGACCGAGAGCCCCAGCCGCCCCGAGCCGGCGCGCAGGTCCAGCGCCGGGTCACGGAAGCCGCTGCGCACGGCTGCCGACGGCAGCTCGGGCCCGAGGTCCCGGACGCCGCCCGCCGCGCTGCGGCTGGAGCCCGAGAGCGAGGAGAGGCGATAGGGCGCGCGCGCCAGGTCCACCTTGGCGGCCGACAGGTCGACGTCCAGCGTGACGATCTCGGCCTCGAAGGTGTCGAGCAGCCGACGCATGGCGTTGGCCACCTGCTGCACGCGCGGCTCGGGTGTGGCACGGCTATCGCGGTCGCCGGCCGATCGCTCGCGCAGCTCCTGGTACGCCGCGTTCCAGATCATCGCGCATTCGAAGCGCGTCAACTCGTGCCCGTCGTTCTTGACCAGCGACGTCCGCCCCAGCCCTGCGTCGCGCACCATCGCCAGGTCGGCATAGCAGGCCGACCCGGACGGCACCTTGTCGAACGACCCGGCCCACGCCACGGTCACGCACAGACTCAACGCCAACCAGCGCAACATCCGCGTCGTCCCACACCGCGACCCTGGCATCCCGGATCCCGCTCGTCCGCCGGCCGCGCAGGGGCTCATGTAGGTCCCGAACGACCAGCTCAGTCCGAGTGTTCCCCATCGCAGCCATCCTCTAACCCGTGCGCGGTGCAACTCTCCTGCCAGACTCTCGTCGGTCTGGCGCGCACCTCTCGCCGCAGCGAGGAAACTCGGCTATCATGGGGAACGCCACCCCCGGCCAGGAGGACTGCCCCGTGGGCGACCGTGTGTTCGAAAAGCTGGATCAACCCGATGTGCTCGCGCACTCGCCCATCTTCGTCTTCGCCGGCGATGCCCAGGCCGCCGTGGGGCTCAACGGCCTCGGCGAGGTTGGCCCGCCCGGGCAGTCCCGGCCGCGCCGCCGGCCCGATTTCCTCCAGCTTTGCCGCGAGCTATCGCTCGACGGCGCCATCGACGGCTGTCTCCTCACCCCGGCCGACGCCGAGGAATTGGCCGTCAAGGAGCGGTTCTTCGACATCATCCCGGTCACGCCCGCCGTGCGCACCAACGCCGAGACCAACATCTGGAGCCCGCGCCACGGCACCTACCGCGGCGCCGCCTCGCGGCCGTTCCGCACCGTGCCCCCGGGCGACCTCGGCTTCTGCAAAGACCTGATCTGCTCCGCGCGCGAGTACAACGTGCGGCTCGGGCTCTACAGCATCACGCTCAACAACGACGTGAGCTACGACCGCGAGACGCTCGACACCTACCTCGCCTTTGCCCGCGAAGTCGGCCGGACCCCCGGGTTCGACCACTTCCTCGAAGTTTTCCTGCCCAACCTGCCGCAGCTCGGGCTCAGCGAGTCGCAGGTGGGCGAGTATGTGGCCGACAGCATCGTCCGCACGCTGAGCTACCTGCGGACCCACGAGCGGCCGCGGTTCATCAAGACCGCCTACACCACCGCCGAGGTGTGGCGCGCCCTGTGCGAGTTCGATCCCTCGGTGGTGATCGGCGCTCTCGGCGGCGCCCGCACCGACGCCCGCGGCACGCTCGAGCTGGCGCACAACGTGGTCGTCAACGGCGGGCGCGTGATCCTCTTCGGCCGTGCCGTGTTCCAGGATGCCAGCCCGCTGCTGATCTGCCGGGCGCTGAGGCAGGTGCTCGACGGCGAGGACCCGGCCAAGGCCTACGCGGCGTACCAGTCCGAGCTGCGGAGCCGGCCCGGAGGGTAGGCTCCCGGGGGCCGTTCGATGAGCCAGACGGTGGTCACGGCGCCCGCGAAGATCGAGCGGGCCATGGAGTGGCTCTACCGCGACGAGCTGCGCGGCTCGCGCCTGCTCTGGCGGCTCGAGGCCGACCGGCGGCTCGACCCGCCCTGGCCCTACGCCGACTGCTGGTTCGACCCCGCCGGCGCCGTGCTGGTCGACTTCCGCGGGCATCCCGAGCTGGGCCGCGCCGACCCGCCCTGGCTCCACGCCGAGGCCACCGACTCCGCGGCGCTCGAGCTGCTCTGCGGCGTGCGGCTGCCGATGGCCTGCGAGGTGCTCTGCCACGCCGAGCACGTGCCGCTGATGGCCAGCCTCGGCAGTGTCGAGCGCACGGGCGTGCTCGACGTGTACCTCTGCGCCCCCGGCGAGATCGGCGAGGCGGCGCTGCCCTACGAGCCGGTCCGCCTGACCCATCGTCACCGCGCGCAGGTGGCCGAGGCCGACTGGCGGCTGGATGACTTCGACCGCGAGACCGACGAAGAGCACGGTGTGCGCTGGGCGATCCTTCGCGACGGCAAGATCGTTTGCAGGCTGCTGGTGCAGCGCATCACGCGCGGCTTCGCCGAGCTGGAGGATGTCTTCACCCGGCCGCACAGCCGCCGGCGCGGGTATGGCGCGGCGCTGGTCCAGCAGGTGGTGCGGCGGCTCCACGAGCGCGGCCTGGCGGTCACCTACAGCGTGCACCCAAGCAATGAGCCCTCGCGGCGCCTGGCGGAGGCGGTGGGGTTCAGCTACGCGTTCACCTGGGAGCGGGTGAAGCTGGTGCGGGGGTAGCGAGCGTCGGCGTCACACCGCCCGCCCGTGCTCCCGATAGTAGTGCAGGCCGTCCACAAACGTCCGCAGGTTCTCCCACGGCACGCCCGGGCAGATCGAGCTGCTCCCGCCCAGGCACAGCCCCTGGCGTGGACCGGCCGCCACCAGCCAGTCGAGCTGCCGCTTCACGTCGGCCGGCGTGCCGAGCGGCAGCGTGGTGGTCACCGACACGCCGGCGATGATGAACAGGTCCGACCCGTCCCGCGCCTTCATCGCGCAGATCCGTTCGTAGTCCATCCCGTCCTCGTACTGGAAGCCCTGGAAGCCGCGAATCCCCACCTCCAGCAGACGCGGCACGAGCGCCATGAGGTTGCCGTCGCAGTGCCAGATCAGCCGCACATCGGCCTGCACCACCGGCTCCAGGCTGCGGGCGAAGTGCGGCAGCCAGATGCGATCGAGGGTCGCGATGTTGGCCAACATGCCGCGCGAGTCGGCCATGTCGTGGTCGAGCCGGTAGAGCGGCGGCAGCTCGCCGGTGGCATACGCCCGGGCCGCGGCGCGGTTGTTCCGCACGAGCACGTCGGCCTGCAGCGCGAAGTGGCGCTCCAGCACCTCGGGGTAGAGCGCCAGCGCCATCAGGTAGTTGACGTAGCCGTAGTGGAAGTAGTGCAGCGCCGGGAAGCCGATGAAGCCGTACCCGGTCTTGAGGATGTCGGGCCCCAGGAGGGTCTGCTGCGCTCGCTCGCCGGCGAGGATCTCGGCGACGCGGCGGTCTTCGTCGAAGCCCTCGGCCGCCCGCGCCAGGCGGGGGAACTCGAACCGCTCCAGGTGCTCGCAGACGGCCTCCGGCGAGTCGATCACGAGCCCGTCCACCACCACCTGCTCGGCGCCGGTGGTGGCGCCGCGGGCCGCGCCCTCGTAGCCGTGATCGCCCATGCTGAGCGGGTTGGTGGGGATCCACTGGTCGAGGAAGCAGCAGCCGATGGCGTGCTCGAAGGCCAGGTAGACCCGCTCGGGCTCGCGCTGGTACTCGCCCGTCTCGGCCCCCGCCAGCCGTTCGAGCTGCCGATGCTCCATGACGTTGAGCAGCCACGTGGGGATGCCGCGGCACGACCGGCCCGCGATGGTGTCCAGGGCAAGTTGGGCGCGCTCGCCCAGGGCGGTGGCGATCATCCATCGCTCCGTTCCGAACCATCCGGCACCCCCCTTGCCAAGGAGGGGGCAGGGGGAGGTCCCGTCACTCCGGCGATGGCGCCACTCTTCGGGACCAGTGCGCGAAGGCCTCCTGGAAGTCACGGGATGGGATGCTGTAACCGGTCAGCAGGAATCAGCTCCGGCCGCCGGGACCTCCCCCTGCCCCCTCCTTGGCAAAGAGGGGGTAGCGGAATGCCCTCCCACCCGGTCGCCCGATCACATCGCCGGCACCAGTACCTCCACCTCGTCCCCGCCGCCCACGTCGAGGATCGTGTACTCGCCACCGGCTCTGAACGCCCCAATCCCGCGCCGCTCGGCCAGCCTGAACGCGCCCTCCTCGGCCGTGCTCAGGCGTTGGTCGCTCCCGTCAGGAGCGCGCACCACCTTGCCGTCGAACAGCCCCGGGTTCACCCGCAGCTTCATCACCGGTGTGGCCGTGGCGAAGGCGCCCGCCTCCGTGTCCACGCTCCTCACCACGCCGTGCGCGACCGTGAACGGCATGTTGACCCGCAGGGCGACGCGGCCCGGCCCGGCCGGCTCCACCGCCGTGACCGTGTACGCCGCGGGACAGACGTAGGCCGGGTTCACGACCCGCACCACCCGGCCCGCCAGCGCCTCGCCCGGCTCAGCGCTGCCCGCCGCCACGGCCACCACCAGCCGGTCGCTGCCGTCGAGCCGCTCCACCCGCCCGCGGAAGGGCGCCGGCGACGCCAGCCGGTCGCCGTCGTAGGCCACCGCTCCCCCGGCCACCATCCGCCGCCGCAGCTTGCCGCCCTGCGTCGCCAGCACGGCGAACCGGCCGTTGAAGGTGATCCGGTGGCCGTCGGCGGTGGTGGCGCTCACCTCGTGCGGAGTCACCGCGCTGAGTACGTAGTCGGTGCGCGGGCCGTCCGGCGTGGCGACGGTCACGGCCATGCCCACGGTCGCCGGGTCGGCCGGGGTCTGGGCCAGGGGCACGAGCGAAGCCACCCGCGGCTCGCCCTGGAACGGCTCCAGCACCGCGGCAAACGTGCCCTCGGCGGACGGATCGGCGGGGCGCTCGCGGACGACCAGGTGGCCCTCGAACGGCGACTGCCCGCGCAAACCGTAACCCTCGGACCGCGCCCGGATCACCTCCCGGCCCGGCCCGCCCAGCATCCGCAGCCGGAAGCCGACATCCATCCCGTCGGCCACGGTGAGCACGCCGCCGTTGGCGGTGTAGGTGGGCTCCATCCTGGCCCAGTCGTCGGTGCCGAGCGATCGTACCGCACCGGCTCGCCGCCCTCGGGCGTGACCACCAGGTCGCGGTACTCCCAGGCGTAGTTGTAGTAGTGCAGGAAGCCGAGAGAGCCGGACTCCGCGGGCTTGCCGGACACGTCGACGTGCCCCACGGCCTGGCCGTCGAGGGTCATCTGTGCCGCGCCGCCGCGGATCTCGAACTTGACCCGGGCCGGCTTGCCCACCGGCAGCTCCACCGGCATCATGATCACGTGCCGGTCGCCCACCGACGCGGGGTCCGTGGCGAACACGAACACGGCCCGCTCCTGTGGCCCGGACGCCTTGCCGGTGCGCGTCATGGTGAAGCTCACCGTGCAGTTGCCGTAGCTCCGACGCGTGAGGAGGTAGCGGTCGGGCTGCGACGTGCCGCCCGTGGGCCGCCAGGTGGCCGTCACGCCCGCGGGGGTGGCTGCGCGGTGGAGGTCGAACAGCCAGCTATCGCCGCGCCCGCTGGTGGGCGCCACGCCTTCACCCGCCAGCGAGCCGTTCGGCTGCGCGGTCCACGGGGCGGCGGGATCGTCCAGCTCCACGGTCATGTCGTCCGGCCGGCCGAGCGAGTGGAAGCGGTAGTCGCGCAGCGCGGCGCCGGCGGCGCGGAAGAGGTCCACGGCGTAGAGCGGCTCGCCGGCCTCGTCGCGCACCACGGCCACGGTGCGGCGGTAGTCGGTGGCGGTGGGGTAGGCGGCCAGGCAGGTCGCCTCCACGGCATCCACGAGCGGCGTGGTGTGATACCACTCCAGTCTGCCCGCGACGTTGCCGCGCTGCTCCTCGCCGTTGAGTATCACGGTGCAGTGGCTGGCGGTGTCAGTCTCCCAGTTGCCGTACTTGCGGTCGGTCCAGGTGGTGGGGTAACCCAGGTCGGCGGTCCAGTCGAAGCCGTAGCGGAAGACGTTGATCGCCAACTTGTCGGTGTGGCCGTGGCCGTAGGCGCCCTTGCTGAAGGTCAGCGGGACGTGCAGGCGCGTGGCGGCGTGGTGCCCGGGCGCGAGGGATCCTCGTCCATTACGGGCCGGTTGTCGGCCGGCGGCGGGTCCTCGGCGTGGAAGACGAGCCACCAGTCGGCCTCACCGCCGCGGTAGGACTCGGGATTGCCGTGGCTGGCGGCGAGGAAGCGGCGTGTGTACACGTCTCGCTGCTCGGGCAGGCGCAGGAGTGCGCGCTCCTCGACCACGCTCCAGGCTGGGTTCTCCCTGAGCACCGGTGCGCGGCTGCCGCCGCAGTCGCCGATCTGCGGCGGCCGGCCATCGCAATCGACGGTGCGGAGGAAGTCGTAGAGCATCGACACGCGGTAGTTCGGGTCGTGGAAGAGGTCGAGCGGCTGCGGGTAGTCCGGCGGCGCGGTGAGGCCGTGGAGCCACTCGGCGATCAGCAGCGGGGTCTGGGCGTTGCCCACGTTGTAGCCGGTGCTGTCGTAGATGAACTTGCCGTCGCGGAACCAGGAATTCTGCAGCAGCACGCGCAGACCCAGGTCGCTCTCCAGCGTCTCGCGGGCGATGGCCGGGTTCTGCAGCACGTGCGCGAGCGACGCCAGCGCGGTCATCTCGTACATCAGGAAGTCGCCGTCCATGTAGGGCATGAGGCGGTGGAGGTACTCGTAGATGTAGCCGAGCAGGTTGCGCTGGAGGTTGTAGGCGATGTCGCCGCCGGCGGCCCGGCCGTCGCCGTCGTAGTCGGCCGAGCCCTTGCCGGCGAAAAAGGCGACCAGTTCGTCGCCTTTTCCGACCTCGTCCCAGATCAGGTCGCAGCAGAGGGTCAGGTTCTGCACCAGGAAGCGCTCGAAGGTCTGCCCGATGTAGCCGTCCTGCCGCTGCGACGGGCCCTCGACGCAGCCGTCCCACGTGGGGTAGAGCTCCGCCAGGCGGTTGAGGAGCACGGCGGCCTTGTGGGCGTACTTCCGCTCGCCGGTGACCGCATACGCCAGGGAGAGCTGCACGATGGGCGTGCCGCCCTGGTACTCCGAGCCGCCGTCGCCCTCGTACGGGCCCGAGAAGAGCTTGCCGAGCAGGTAGTAGCGGTACGCCGCCACGAAGTAGTAGCGCCGGCCGGCGTGAGGGAAGCCCGGCGGCGCCAGGAACCCGCTGCCGTCGTCGTGAACCACCACGTCCTCGCCGGTGCCGGGGTTCTTCACCACGGCGCCGTCGAACCAGTCCTCGCCGCCCTTGCGGCACTTCCAGTGGTAGGGCGACTCGAGGGTGGCGGTGAAGCTCTGCCGGGCGCCGCCGTGGATGGGGCAGCCGAGCTCGAAGCTGGGGCACAAGGCCCGCGGATTGCCCTCGGGAATCAGCGCGTAGAGCCGCTCGTCGCTCTGGTTGGCCCACCAGTCTGCGTCGCGGACCACGGTCTCGGCCCAGTGCTTCGCCCAGGCGTGCGCGGCTATGTTGCGCCGGCCGCGGGCCAGGTCGCCGCGGTCGATGATGCCCTCGAACCCGGCGGTCTTCCGGCGCTGCATGGCGATGTCGAGGCTAGGCTTGACGCGCGCGGCGTCCTCGGCGACGCGGAGCGTCGCCATCTCCGCGGCGACCTTGCCGCCGAGCGCGGCGGTGTCCACGGGCACGGCGGGCTCGACCGGCTCACCCTCGACGAGCACCTCGGCGATGGAGCACTGCCGGTCGGCCACGGCGCCGTCGGGCGGCTGGGCGATGCGTAACGCGTCGAACGGCTCGGCGGTCAGAGGCACGCTGCTGGTCGCCTCCGGCGTGGCCGGGCGCACATCGGCGAGGGCGGTCCAGGCGTTGTTGCGATGGACCTCGACGATGAAGTGCCGGGGCGGCTCGCCGGCCCAGGCGATCCGCAGGGCGGAGGCGCTGACCTGCCGGGGGAAGAGGACCGCCAGCGCGTGGGTCACTTCCCAGTTGTCGGAGACCCAGGCGGTCTGCGGATCGCCGTCGATGGCGAGCGGGGCGTGCCAGCCATCGACGCCCCACCGGTCGCGGTGCTCGCTGTCGGCGACGGCCGCCACGCCGGGCAGGCGTGCGAGGTCCATGGCGGATGCTCCGGCGGCGAGGGTCAGGGTGGCCGCAAGGCAGGCAAGCGCGAACGAGCGCATTCGGGGCTCCGGGAGCGGCATACGCCTCCGCCGCTCGGGCTCCTGCCGAACACGGCGGCCGGTTCCCCCGTGTGTATCAGCGGTTGAAACCGCCGCTGGCGAGGGCGAAGTCCGCCTGCGCGGACTCGGCCCGGGCGGTCACCACCCGCCTCCACCCCTACACCCTACACGCTACACCCTACACCCTTACACCCTACACCCCTCCGCCTCAGCTCACCTGCCCCTTGGTGACCCGCAGGAAGATCTCCTCCAGGTCGCTGGCCGACTCCACCGCCTGCACCACGCGGATGCCGTTGTCGAGCAGGATCTTGAGGAGGTCGGCGACATCGTCCAGCTCACCGGCGAAGGCCACGTGGAAGCGGTCGGTGTCGGGCTCGAAGACCACCTCCTGCACCAACGGATTGCCGGCCAAGACCTGCTCGACCCGGTCCAGCCCGGTAGTGGCGCGCACTTCGAGGGTGCGGTGGATGCCCGTGGCGGCGATGATCTCCTCCACGCTCCCCGCGGCGATCAGGCGCCCCTGCTCCAGGATCCCGATGCTGGTGCAGAAGTCCGCCAGCTCGGAGAGGATGTGGCTCGAGATGAAGATGGTCTTGCCCATCCGCCGCAGCTCTTTGAGCAGCTCGCGGATCTCGATCCGGGCGCGCGGATCGAGCCCGCTGGCCGGCTCGTCGAGGAGCAGGAGCATCGGCTCGTGGACGAGGGTCTTGGCCAGGCAGAGGCGCTGCTTCATGCCGCGGGAAAGCTCCTCCACGAAGCTGTCGCGCTTGCTGCTGAGGTCCGTCAGCTCGAGCACGTCGTTGATGATCCCGGGCCGCTCTGCACGCGGGATCTTGTAGGCCGCGGCGAAGAAGTCGAGGTACTCCCAGACCTTCACGTCGTCGTAGACGCCGAAGAAGTCGGGCATGTAGCCGATGATGCTGCGCACATCCTCGGGCTTCTCGGTGACGCTCACCCCGTGGACGCGGATCTCGCCGGCGGTGGGGCGCAAGAGCGTGGCGATCATCTTGATGGTGGTCGTCTTGCCGGCGCCGTTCGGCCCGATGAAGCCGAAGATCTCACCCTCGTTCAGATGCAGGTTCAGCCCGTCCACCGCGCGGACGTTGCGGTACTCCTTGGTCAGGTTCACCAGATCCAGCATGGTCGCCCTGTTCCTTCCGTTTCGGTTGCGGGGCGGCGCCGGCCGGCCGCCATCTCCCCGGTCGCGCGCCCGTCTCACCATCCACGCAGTCGCGCGTGAGCAGCACGCCGACGATCCCGAGCAGCAGGTAGAATGCCGGGCAGCAGAAGCCGAGCCAACTGTTGTCGCCGAACTCGTGGTTCCCTTTGAGCTGCGAGGCGACGGCCACCCACGCCATCGGCGGCGAGGTCACGAGGCAGACTGATGGGTCGTTGCTGTAGTTCTGGCTCAGGTCCTGCCACAGCGCCTCGCCGACCGGGATCAGGAGCACCAGGCCGGCGGCGACGGCATAGGCCGTGCCCAGGGCCGACCCGACGGTCCGGCAGCGGGCCGAGCAGTAGAGCCCGAGCGCCCCGAGCCCGAACACCGTGGGCAGCCCCACCAGCAGCGTCGCCAGCCCGTCGGCCCGCTTGAACTCCAGGTCGCCCGCCACCATGACCACGACCAGCGGCAGCGCCAGCGCCGCGAACGCCAGCAGGTAGCCCACCCGGCCGGCCAGCTTCCCGCCCACCAACTGCCCGGTGCGCAGCCGCGTCACGCGGAGCATGTCCCAGCTCCCGCGCTGCCGCTCGCCGGCGATGGCCGGCGCCGTGGTGCCCGGCACCAGCAGGCACACCGCCGCGAGGGCGAGGACGATCACCACCTCCGGGTCGGGCGTGAAGTCGCCCACCAGCATGGCCCAGGCCAGCAGGCCCACCAGGGCGTCGTAGCTGAGGCCCACCACGAGCAGCATGAGCACCCGCCGCCAGGTGCTCGAGCGAAGCCGCCGGAGCCAGCGGCAGGGCGCCGAGAACTCGCGGGCGAAGAGCGGGTTCCCGCGCGCCGGGCGGCGGGGGCGACGGGGTTTTGCCGTCCCTGCGCCGTCAGCCATCGCGTCTCTCCCCGCGGCGGTCGCCGACGAGGCCGGCGAACCGCACCCGCAGCACCGCCACGCTTCCGGCGGCCAGGACCATGTAGAACGCCGGCCCGAGCCAGGCGAGCGCCATGCCCGAGTAGCCCGGGTCGTCCACCAGCGCCATCCAGCTCGCGAACGGGCAGGTGACGTAGACCAGCACCGGCTCGTGCCAGGTCACCAGCAACTGCAGCAGCGGCACGAGCAGCACCAGGGCGAGCATCACCGCGTAGGCCGTGGCGGTGGCCGCGCCGGTGGTGCGGCAGAGCGCCGAGCAGAGCAGCCCCACCGCCGCCAGGCCGACCAGCGTGGTAGGCAGGACCACCGCCGTGGCCAGCACCATCTCCGGCTCGACCCGGCCCATCAGCAGCGCGATGACGAGCAGCGGCAGCGGGCCGAGGAGCCAGAGGAACAGCCCCGCCACGCGCCCCCAGAGCTTCCCCGCGAGGATCTCGCCCGGCGACAGGCTGGTCACCACGAGCATGTCCCAGGTGCCCTTCTGCCGCTCCCCGGCGATGGCCGTGGCGGTGCAGCCGGGCGCCAGGAAACAGATCAAGAGGAGGCTGATCACCGCTACCGCCGCGAACAGCGAAGAGCCGTCCGGCGGGTCGTGGCTTACCATGGAGAACGCCAACAGGCCCACCAGCAGCAGGTAACTCGCCGCCAGGACGACGGCGGCGAGACGGCGGGTAAGGGGCGTGTGGCCCAGTTTGCGGAAGAGCCGCAGGCGCGAGCGCAACTCGTGGCCGAGGAGCGGGTTGCCCGCCCCGTGCCGCCGGCCTGGAGCCGTCAGCGCCCGCGCGGTCATCGCCTACCCCTGCTCCGGCGCGAACGACACGCGGAGCAGCGACAGCTCCTGGCACTGTCCGCGCACGCCGGCCGGCGTGAGCGGCCCGCCCACTGTGTCGGTCCACCCCCACAGGGCGGTGCCCGCCGGATCCGCGCTGCGAGTGTTCGGCCGGCCGTAGGCATAGGCCATGTACATCTCTCGTTCGTCCTGAGCCGCCCCGACCACGGCGCGGACCGCCTCGGCCACCGAATCCGCGTCGAAGCCTTTCGACGGGCACGGGAGGAGCGCCTTGACCAGCGCCTCGGCCGCGGCGGCCTTGGCCGGGTCGGGCGCGGGCATGCCGGGCATCCCGGGCATCCCGCCGGGCCCGCCCCCCGGCGCCCCGCCGGAGCTCGCCTTCGGCTTGGGCGGCGGCGGCGACGTTCTCCACGCCACGTCCACCGGCTTGGTGGACCCGGCCGCCAGGTCGCCCAGCGGGTAGGGCGCGCCGTTGACCATCAGCACGGCGTGGAGGAACGGTGTCTTCAGGCGGTTCGCCACGCTCCCCCGGAGCTTGTCGCCCGAGTGCGTCAGACGCACCTGGATGCCCTTG
>JACPDV010000037.1 GCA_016183835.1 Armatimonadota bacterium | reverse complement strand
ACCGGTTCGTCGAGTGGGTCCTCGAGGCTGGGCCGTGGACCATCCCGCCGCGCCTCGACTTCGTCCGGCGCTCGTGGGCGGCGCTCGCGTTGCCGTTGGCGGCGGTGTTCCTGGTGGTCGCACTCTACTGGAAGGTGCCGCTGGTGATGGCGATGGACCGGGCAGGACGGTTGGCGCCGCGGGTGATGGACCTCGAGACCGAGCGTCTGGACCGCGCGCTGGCAGAGCATGCCCCGAGCGGGGTACGCTTGGGTGGGGAACCATGACGGGCCGTATCGAGGTAACCGCAGAAGACCGCAACGTCCGGTCACCCGCTGCGCCGGAGCGCGACGAGGATCTCGTCCAGCACCTCCGCGCGGGCGACAGCGCGGCCCTGGAAGCCTTGGTGCAGCGCTACAGCGGGCTGGTGGGGCGCCTGATCTCCTCGCTCACCGACGATCCGCACCTCACGCCCGATCTGGTGCAGGAGACGTTTCTGCGCGCCTGGCGCGGAGCAGTGGGCTATCGCGGGGGCGAAGTGTCGGCCTGGCTGGGCCGGATCGCGGTGAACGTGGCCAGGGACCAGGAGCGGTGCGGGTGGCTCCGGCGCGTGACGCTGATGGCGGAGCCCCTCGCCGAGGCGCTGCCGGACGACGAGGGTCCCGAGGTGATCGTCCTGCGGCGCGAGGAGGCCGAGCGCGTGCGGCAGGCCCTGGCGAGGCTGCCGGCGGGGCAGGCGGAAGCCGTCCGGCTGCGGTTCCTGGCGGGCGAATCGTACGTCACGATGGGGGAGCTGACGGGCCTGCCGGAGAGCACGCTGCGCAGCCGGGTGAAGGTGGCCCTGGCCAGGCTGCGCGAGGAGCTGGCGTAGACGCCGGACAGATCCTGTGCCTCGACGGCGTGCCGCGGCTGTGGCGCTACCCGGACGCCCCGGCGAAGGGCCACGGCACACCCTGCGGGCCCTGCGTTGCCCCCGGGGTGTGCCACTGGCAGCTTGTCTGCCAGTGCGCCGGAGACCTGCTGGCTGCACCTGATACGTCCGCACGTTCAGCGCCGACGATGCCCTCGCAGACACTGGCAGCAAGCTGCCTGTGGCACACTGGATCCACGGTCCGGCCGGGCGGGCCCGTTCTGGGGGTCCCCGGACACTGGCAGCAGACTGCCAGTGCCACACCCTCTCGGCGACGTGCCGCGATTCGCCACAACGTGTGCCTGTCGCGCCGCCCGCCCCAGCCACCGACTTGACCGCTTCCCACATCTGTGCCACACTCTAGAAACCCCTGGGGGTATTTGAGCGTTAAGGGACTCGGGGAACGTTGGAGAGCGAACATGGCACAGGCAGTGGCGGCGCCGGTAGCGGCACGTGAAGTCGGGTTCAAGACGGTGGACGCAGCGACGCTCAAGGGCTGGCTCGAGCGCGGCGAGGCGGTCCTGGTGGACGTACGCGAGCCGGCGGAGCACGCCGCGGCGCACATTCCCGGTTCGAGGCTCATGCCGCTGTCAAAGTTCGACTGCGCGGCGGTCCAGCCGAAGGACGGGCGCAAGCTCGTGCTCCACTGCCAGTCCGGCATGCGCGCGGGTCAGGCGGCCAAGCGACTGCTCGACGCCGGCTGCACCGAGGTCTATTGCTTCGAGGCCGGCGTGACAGGTTGGCAGGAGGCCGGCTACGCGGTCGAGAGCACCGGCAAGGCGCACCTCAGCGTGCTCCGCCAGACGCAGCTCACGGTGGGCGCCGGCGACGCTGCTGGGCGTGCTGGTGTCGCCCTGGTTCCTGATCCTGCCCGGCTTCATGGGCTGCGGCCTGTTGATGGCCGGCGGCACCGGCTACTGCCCGCTGGCCGAGGGCATCGCCCGCCTGCCGCACAACCAAGGCGGCCGTTGCGGCAAGTGACCGCTCACCATCCATACGCCGCACGCATCTGCCACATGCCGCGCACGTAGTCGGCGAGGCTCTCGGCGTCGAGCGGCCGGCGCAGCACCATCGCCTCGTCGATGGACAGCCCCCACCCGCCCAGTGTGAGCGTGCGGAACTCGTCCTCCGCGGCGAACGGCCGGCCCTGGATGCGGGTCTCGAACACCTTCGCGCCGTCGGTGTAGACCTCCACCAACGAGCCGGCGCTGATCACCATCGCGCTGTGGTGCCACACGCCGCCGCGCAGGTCGAGCCCCGCGCGCAGCGGCGAGGCGTAGATGCCGTTGACGTTGCTGATCCCGGGGAGGTAGTAGACCTGCACCACGCCGGCGGTCGCGGCCAGCCCGCACCACGGCCCGCCGCGGGCGAAGGTGCTGACGAAGCCCTGCCTGGCGTTGACGTAGAGGATGTCGAACCCGCCGTTGACGGGCAGGTCGGCGGGCAGCCTCCACCACAGCAGGACGGAGAGTGGGTGGTGGGGCGAGAGGGTGTCGTCCTTCGCCACCAGCCGGAGGGCCTTCTGGTTGGGGTCGCCGGCGCCCTCCGGTCCGCCGCACCGCCCGCGGAACCCGCCGGCGCAGAGGCCCAGCGCCATCTGGGCCTGCAGCCCACCGGTGTTCACCTCCGGCAATCCCTGCTCGGCGTCAAACGACTGGTAGTAGACCAGGCCGGGCTCCCAGGCGGGCGGGACCAGAGCAGCGACTGAACGGCTCTGTGCGGAGGCCGGGCGCCCGCAGGCAGACAGCAGCACAAGCCCAATCGTCATTGCGAGAAGGTCCGACGACGAAGCAATCGCGTTGGCCAGCCACCCCCTCACCCTCGCCCGCACACCAACCACTGTCATTGCGAGGAGGTCCGCCGACGAAGCAATCGCGTTGGCCAACAAGCCCCCGACGAGAGTGGTCCGTGCTGCCATCGCGTCACTCCTCCGCAGAATTCCCACCGGGGGCAACGTCGTCGTACAGGTCACGCCACCCCGGGTTCATGCTCTCGATGAGCGTCAGCTTCCTGTCCCTCGATCCGCCCTTGATCGCCTTCTCGCGGGCGATCGCATCGTCCATCCGGTCGTGGTCCTCGAAGTACACCAGCTTCACCACGTTGTACCGCCGTGTGAAGCCCGGGCATAGGCCCTCGCGGTGCTGGTAGACGCGGCGGATCAGGTCGCTGGTCACGCCGGTGTAGAGCACGGTGTGCCGGACGTTGGTCATGATGTAGACGTAGCCGCGCTTGTCCGATGACATGGGGCGCCCTTGGTTGGCGGGCTGTTGCGGAGCGAACCGGCGAGGGGTGGCTGGCTGACGAGATTGCTTCGTCGGCGGACCTCCTCGCAATGACGTCTTTCTCCTCCTTTGGCTAACTACCCCGCGGAGAGGCGCAGCTCTTTGAGATCGTGCTTCTTCATCCGGAACTGCACCCGATCCCCCGCCACCGCCACCGCCTCGCCCGTCTCCACGTCGGTCACCGTGTAGCCCGCCTTGAACCCCAGCGCCGCCGGGTCGATGGTCAGTGTTACGTCGCGGTCCTCGCCAGCGTAGCTCACCACCGCCGCCACCGCCTCCTTGCCAAGCACGCTGTAGACGATGGTCGGCAGGTCCGGGTCGTTCGCCGTCACCGGCTGCGGGCGCTCGTCCCAGTAGCGGTAGACCACCAGCGCCGGATCGTCCAGCAGCGCGATGATGGGCTCGATGAACGGCTTCCACGACAGCGCGTAGCACTTCTGCCAGCCCGCCGTGCTCGGGTTCAGCTCGTGGACGATACTCACCGCCGCGAACGTGCGCTGCGTCCACGGGTCCTCCGCCTGCGGGCCGTGGTCGCCCAGCAGCACCGGCCAGGTGCCCGCCAGATCGCCGTTGCTGACCAGCAGCAGGTACTCGCGCGGGAAGCGGTTCTGCACGTCGCCCTCGCTGTACTTCCACTCCCAGTCGTACTGCACCGTGGCGAAGCCGTGCATCGGCAGGATGTTGGTGCTCGTCATGTGCGGGAAGGTGATGGGCGTCATCTTCCGCTCGTTCATGTAGTTGAAGGTGCGGCGGCATAGCTCGCGCATGCCCAGGATGCCCGCCGCCGGCACCACCGAGCCGTCCGGGGTGCGGTAGGCGTCGGTCATCGTCGTGTTCTGCGTCGGGCAGATGAACCAGTTGTCCCAGTAGACCCCCTGGTTGCCGCCCACATCGAACGACTTGCCGTACCAGTAGAGCGCGTGGTCGTCGTAGGACTCGCAGGGCACGATCTTGACCTCGCCGATGCCGTTGCCCGGTCCGACGGTGCGGTAGTCGCTCAGCGCCCACTCGTCTTCAAAGGTCTGGAACTCGTCGGCGAGCTGGAAGCTGGCGCGGTTGTAGTAGAAGACCATCTTCGCCCCGTAGCGCGAGCGGAGGTTGTAGCGCACGTGGGCCTTGTAGGCGTTGACCCGGTCGGGGCCGTAGGGCTCCCAGTACTTGAGCCCGTAGCCGACCACCTTCTCCACGTCCTGGTCGCTGAGCTTCTCCTTGTTGCCGCGGGCCAGCATCTCCCACAGGTACAGGTCCTTGTGTGCGGGGTAGACCGAGCCGCAGTCGCCGAGGGCGAACCAGTTGATGTCGGTGCCGAGGAGCGAGTAGTTGTCGCGGTAGAAGCGGTAGCGCCAGGGCGCGAGCCGCGGCTTGGCGGGCGCCGCCTGGAGGCCGAAACGGAGCGTGCGCGGCTGGTCGATCGCGAGGGGCTTGCTGATCAGGTGCACCCGGAGGGTCAGCGTAGCGCCCTCGCGCACCAGCTCCAGGTTCGGCTTGCCGGCGTCCCAGCTCCAGCCCTTGTCGTTCTCGGCGAACCAGGCGATGCCGCGGTTGGGATTGCCGACGAAGCAGTAAGTGCAGAAGCCCTTGGGCAGCTCGCCCGGCGGCAGCTTGCCCGCGTCCCACACCACGCCCTCACCCGCCGGCACGGCCTGCGAGTAGATCACGTGCCGGATGCCCTCGTTCATGGCGTGCATCAGCGTCGCGGCGTCGTTGCGGAAGGGGATCTCGAGGGTCAGCGCCTGGACGGTCTGCCCGCCGGTGGGCTGGAGGGTCAGCTCGGTCCAGGCCAGGCCGTCCAGGTCCCAGGTGGTGCGCGTCGCCGCCCGCAACGGGCCGGCCCGGAAGCCGCCGGAGAGGACCATCCGCGCCTCGCCCGGCTGCACCACGCCCAATGCCGCCGGCTGCACCGTCTGATCGCCATTCGCCGTGGTCGCCCGGATGCGCATCGGCGCGGCGAGGAGTGGCTTGCTGACGCCGGTGTTCTGCGCCGCGGCGGTGACCTGGTCCCAGAGCCCCAGGCCGTTCAGCTCGTGCCGCCGCAGCACCGCGTCGAGCGTCTTCCCGGTCAGCTTCAGCGGGGTGAAAGGCGCGTAGACCGCGGGCTTCCGGCCGGCCGGATTGTGCTCCCATTCGAACTTCGTGCGGGTCAGCGGCTTGACCACCTCGCCCGCCGGGACGTTGGCGCCCACGGCCTTGGCCACCACCTCGTACTCCCCGTCGAGCCCGGGGAGCGCCAGCTCCGCCGCTTGCCGGCCGTTCGGGTCGAACTGGTTGAGCGTCAGCGACTTGAGCGCGGCGGCTTTGCCCTTCGGCCGCACGGTGACGAGCAGGTGCTGCAGCTTCGCCTCGGGCGGGAGCCCGCTCACGTCGGCGAGGACGCGCAGCTTCGCGGCGTAAGGGTAGTAGGCGATCTGCAGGTCCACCGGGAGCTTGACCGGCTTGGCGGTCTTCCAGGTCCAGTCGCGTGGGCCGGCCCGCCAGCCCACCTGGCGGCGGTAGTAGACCGTCTGGCCGTCCTCCGAAGTCACCTCGAGGCTGAGCGTGAACGTGCCCGAGGTGTTCTGGTCGTCCACGGTGAGCGGCACCTCGAACGGCTTGCCGGCGGCAATGTCGTGGTGCTCGTCGACCAGGACGTCCGGCATCTTGTCGCGCTGGAGCCGCTGCACCACTTGCACCCGCGCCGGGCCGGCGATCGCGACGACGCTCATGACGTCGGTGCCGGCCGGATCCCGCCGCTGCGTGTGCTGGATCGCCGGCGCGCCCGGCACGAATCTGAACAGCACCTCCTTGCCCGGCGCGTACCCGCCGCCACCGAGGGAGGAGAAGGCCCAGTCCTGCTTCCAGTTGCGGCAGAGGTTGATGCCCCAGGCGCCGTCGGTGCTCCGCCTTCCGGGCGCCACCGCGGCGAGCGGGAGGGCGCACTCCCAGTCCCACCAGCCGTCGTGCTGCGTGGAGGCGACCCGCCAGCCGCCGTCCCACCCGGGATCCTGCTTTGCGTTGCCGCGGGCGTGCATGGCGAGCCAGACTTCCACGCTGTCGTCGAAGACGAGCTTCTCGATGTCCTTGTCGATGGCCGCCACGAGCGCGCCCTCGGCGGGGAGCTGGGAGCGGATGGCCACGTAGATGGTGTCGGGCGCGGCGGTCACCCAGGCGCGGACGCGCCGGCGCTCGAGCCGGCCCTCCCAGGCGAAGCCGTCGAAGCCCACGGCAGCGGCCCACTCGGTGGCGTCGATGCGGCCGTCGAGCGCCGGCGGCTGGGGCGTGAGGGGCGCGACATACTCCGCGGCGAGCACATGCGGGACGGCAACGAGGAGGCATGGCAGGAGAAAGCGCATCGGCGGGTCTCCAGACGGGCCATTCACCGGTCGGCGCGGGGCTCCTCGGCGCCACTTCCGGCGTCTACCGGGCAGACGCACGAGAATAGGAGGAGAAGGAGACACCGATGGGTGCGAGCTTGGTGTTGGGGTACGGCGTCGTGAGCTACGGGCTGTTCCTGGTCGTCTTCCTCTACGCCATCGGATTCGTGGGCAATCTGGTGGTGCCGAAGGCCATCGACACGGGGAATGCGGGCTCGACTGGCGCCGGGCTGGCGGTGGACGTGCTCCTGCTTGGCCTGTTCGCGGTGCAGCACAGCGTGATGGCCCGCCCGGTCTTCAAGCGCTGGCTGACGCAGTACATCCCCAAGGCCATCGAGCGGAGCACGTTCGTGCTGATCTCGAGCCTGCTCCTCGCCCTGCTGTTCTGGCAGTGGCGGCCGTTCCCGGCCGTGGTGTGGAGCGTCGAGACGCCACTCGGGCGACTGGTCTTGCAGGCGCTCTTCGCTCTGGGGTGGCTGCTGGTCCTGTCGTCGACCTGCATGATCGACCACTTCGACCTGTTCGGCGTGAAGCAGGTCCGCGCCTATGCGCGGGGTGAAACGCACCAGCCGCCGCCGTTCGTGAAGCGGGCGTTCTACCGCTACGTCCGCCACCCCATCATGCTGGGCTTCATCATCGCGTTCTGGGCGACGCCCCGCATGACGGCCGGCCACCTGCTCTTCGCCGTGGCCACTACGGCCTACATCCTGATCGGCGTGGCCCTCGAGGAGCGCGACCTGCTGACCTTCCACGGCGCGGAGTACGAGGCCTACCGGCAGGAGGTGCCGGCGTTGGTGCCGCTGCCGCGGGCTCGGTCCGGCGCGCCCGCGACCCCGGACGTGAGCACGCCGCCCGCCGCCTCGTAGCCGCCGCCGGACGCGTCCGCGTGAGCCTACGTCGACGCGAGCGACGCCGGCAGGCCGCACAGCGCCGCGACCAGCCGGTCCTCCAGGTCGTCGCCGTCGGCGTCCGTGTCGACGATCAGGCCCTGCCGGTCCATGTAGGCGATGTTCTCGCGCATCCACTCGACCCGGTCGGTGGTCGCCTGCCACTCGGGCACGTCACGCGCCGCCTTGGCCCCGCTGAAGAGCTGGTGGTGGCCGAAGTTGTGGTCCAGCCCGGCGTAACGCTGGTCGGTGGCCATCAGCAGCTCGGCCGGCGCGTGGACGATCTCCACCTCGCGCCCCACCGCCTGCATCGCCATGCGATGCCACTGGTCCCAGGTGGTGGGCTCGGGGTGGACCATGTTGTAGATCTGCCCGAAGGTGTGCTCGCGGCCGAGCAGCAGCGTGAAGAACTCCCCGGCGTCGCGGGTGGGAAGCATCTGGAAGAAGCCGTTGCCGTCGCCCGACGAGAGGATCGGCTTGCCCTTGCGGATCCGGTCGATCCACCGGCCGTCATCGCCCACCTGGCGGAGCAACGGCATGCCGGGGCCGTAGGTGTAGCTCGGCTTGACGATGGTCACCGGCAGCGCGCTGTCCGCGTGCGCCCTGAGCAGCAGCTCGTCGATCACGATCTTGTTCTTGCCGTAGCCCGAGCGCGCCTGGAGTGGGCAGGATTCGTCGGCGTAGACGTGGGCGATGGGCGGGCCGTAGGTCATCACCGTGGAGCAATGGACCAGATGTCCGACCCGCCCGGCGAAGGCCCGGAGGGTGGATTCGGTGTCGGCCGGCTCGTAGGCGATCATGTCGATCACGGCGTCCGGCGACTCGGCGCGCATGGCGGTCTCGAAGGCGTCGCGCTGCTTGCGGTCGGCGACGACGGCGCGCACTCCGTCGGGCGCCGGGCGCTTGCCGCGGGTGACGATGGTGACCGCGTGCCCGTGGACGAGCAGTGAGCGGACGATCTGCGTGCTGATGTTGCCGGTGCCACCGATGACGAGGACGTTCACGAGGGGTTCTCCAGGGACGGGACGGGCTCCGGGCTGCCGGAGCGAAGCGAAGCGTTGCCGGCCAGGCTCACGGCCAGGGTGCGGCAGGCGTCGTCGTAACCGCTGAGCACCAGACTGCGGTCGCCGGTCTCGATCGCGGTCAAGAACGAGGCCACCTTGTCGCGGGCCGGGTCGCTTGGCGGGTCTTCGTCGATGGCCACGCCGTCCACCGTGCCGCCGAGCGGGCCGCCGAACCAGCCGACGCGGAGGCGCACGTCCGGGGCGATGAACTCGAGCCCGCAGCCGCCGGCGCGGTTGGCGCAGCCGTGGGTGTGGGTGCCGAGCGCGCCGTCGGCGTAGAGCAGCGACAGCGCGAGAGTGTCCTCGGCGTCGTGTTCGGCGGTCGGGGGGTGGAAGCGGTGAGCGCCGCGGGCGTGGACCTCGGCGATGTCGCCGGCAATGAACCGCAGGCCGTCGAAGGCGTGGATGGCCTGCTCGCAGAGCGGCCCGCCGGCGTCGGCGTAGCGCAGGTACCAGGATGGCCAGTAGTCGTTGACGTAATGGTCGAAGAAGCCGTGGCTCAGGGTGGCCTGCAGCCGCCTGCCGGCAAGCAGCTCGCGGGCGCGCTGCAGCGCGCGGGTGTAGCGGCCCTGGAAGCCGCAGGCGGTGATCACCCCGGCCCGCCGCAGCGCGCCGGCGCACTCGACGGCGTCGGGCCAGGCGTAGGCGGGCGGCTTCTCGACGAAGACGTGGATCCCGCGCGCTGCGGCGTCGAGGAGCGCCTCGCGGCGGACGCGGGGCGGGGTGCAGACGAAGAGCGCGTCGGGCCCGCTGTCGAGCAGCGCGGCCAGGTCGGGGCACACCGCGGCGCCGAAGTCGCCGGCGAGCGCCTCGGCGGCGGCGGACGACGCGTCGCACGCAGCGGTCAGGCGGGCCTGCCCGGTTTCGACGGCGCGGGTGATGTTCTGCCGGCCGAGGCGGCCGGCGCCGAAGAGCGCGAGACGGAGCATGGCGACCTCACACGACGGCGCACGATTGGCCGGCGCGGGCCGCGGTCCTGCCGGCCGTGGATCGGTTGACGTGGCCCCGGCGGGTCGGCTACAATCGCCGCGCGGCCCGGAAACAGGTTGCCGCAAGCCGGGCCTAACGGCCCGGCCGAGGTCCACCAACAGATGGCTCAGTCCAGAGCATCCAGCGAGTTGAGCCCGTCGACCGTGGCAGTGGTGATCGTGCTGACGCTGCTGATCGTGGGCGTCGTGGGGTGGTGGGTCACCTTGAAGCCGAAGGCGCTGCCGGCCAGCGCGGAGAACCCGCGCATGATGCAGCAGATGCAGAAGAACATGCCGGGGCAGAGCGGCGGGGCGACGCCGAAGCCTGCCGACCAACCCGCTCACTGACCTAGAGGCCGAGCAGTCTGACGGCGTTCTCGCGCGCCACCTTGGCGAAGACCGACGCGCTGATCCGACCCGCGTCTCGCAGCTCGAGCAGGAAGTCCACCAGCGGCGTAGGCGTGTCGGGCGCGCAGATGTCGGTGCCGAAGAGCAGCCGGTCCTGGAACTCGTTGAGGAACTGCACGGCGTAGTCGGGGTCCCGGTTCAGCGCATTGCAGCCGCTCCCCGCTGAGAGGTCGCCGTAGACGTTCTCGTAGCGCCGGAAGAGCTGCGGCACCACGCCCTCCTCGTCGATCGGGTAGCTCGGGTAGCCGCCGCGATCGGCCGGCGTGCGCAGCCGCCCCATCTCCGCCCAGAACGACTGCGAGTGGCAGAGGAACCGCAGCTTGGGGTACCGCTGGAGGGTCGTCTCGAACTGCGGCAGACCGGGCTCGTCGTAGATGCCGTAGATGCCCCCGATCCGGTGCGCCACGTGGAAGGTCACCGGCAAGCCCACCTCCTGAGCGTGGCGGAACAAGTTCTGGAGGAGCGGGTCGAGGAACGGCAGGTTGGCGCAGACCTCGCCCAGCCCGCGGCAGCCCTGGTCGCGGTAGTGGCGCATCAGGTCGCCCAGCGGCGCGTCGGTGGAGTTGCTCATCATCCGCGGCTCGACGTTGCAGAAGGGGATGAAGCGGCCGGGGTGGGTCTCGGCGATCTCGAGCACCTCCTCGTTGCCCTGGATCACGTAGTTGCACTCGGCATGAATCAGGGGCAGCAGCACCCCCTGCTCGATGCCCACCGCGTCGTGGCGGGCGATGAGCTGCTCGGGCGAGGCGAAGCAGGGCTTCGCGCCGCGGAGCACCCCCGGGCGCTTCTGGACGTGGCCGTGGATGTCGATGAACATGGCACCCTCCGCTATACTCGGGGCGCGAGGAACCAGCCGATGGAAGTCATCATTCGCCCCACCGCCGAGGACGCCTGCCGGCTGTCGGCGCGGCTGATCGCCGACCGGCTGCGCGCCCAGCCCCGCACCGTGCTCGGCCTGGCCACTGGGCGGACCATGGAGCGGGTCTACGAGCACCTCGCCGCCGCGCACGCCTTCGAGGGGCTGGACTTCTCCCTGGCGGTGACGTTCAACCTGGACGAGTACCTCGGCCTGGGTCCGCGCGACCCGCGCTCCTACCGCTGGTACATGAACACCCACCTCTTCTCGAAGGTCAACATCGACCCGCGCAACACCTACCTGCCCGACGGCTTGGCCCGCGACGTGGACGCCGAGTGTGCCCGCTATGAAGAGTTGATGCGGGAGATGGGCGGGATCGACCTGCAGCTCCTGGGGATGGGCCGCACGGGCCACATCGGGTTCAACGAGCCGCTCTCGGCGATGCGCTCGCGGACCCGCGCCAAGGCCCTCAGCGAGACCACGCTGGAGCAGAACGCGGAGCTGTTTGGCGGCGTGGCCAACGTGCCGCGCCGGGCGATCACGATGGGTGTGGGGACGATCCTCGATTCGCGGCGCTGCCTGTTGCTGGTGACGGGCGAAGACAAGGCCTGGGTGCTGGCCAAGGCGGTGGAGGGGCCGGTGACGTCGATGATCAGCGCCACGGCCCTGCAGCTCCATCCCGAGTGCCGGGTGATCGTGGACGAAGAGGCGGCGCAGCTCCTCGAGAACCGCGACTACTACCGCTGGATCTTCGACAACGAGCCGGAGTGGGAGCGGTATCGCTGATCGCCTAGCCGGCGTCGGCCGACACCGTCCCACTCTCGTCCGTGGTCTCCGAGACCGTCATCCGGCCCTTCACCGCGTCGGCCAGGTTGTGCGCCAGCGTGACGAAGTCGGCCGGCATCACGACGATGGTGGTGGAGTTCTGCTCCGCGCCGATCTCGGTGAGCATCTGCATGCGGCGCAGCTCGAGCGCGCCGGGGCTGCCCGCGATCATGGCCGCCGCTTCGGTCAACTGCTCGGCGGCCTCCTGCTCGGCCTGGGCCTTGATCAGCCGGGCGCGCTTCTCGCGCAGCGCCTCGGCCTCCTTGGCCATCGCCCGCTGCATTGCCGTGGGGATCTCGACGTCCTTCATCTCCACCCGCTCGACCTTCACGCCCCAGGGCGCGGTGGCCTCGTCGATGTCGTGCCAGATCAGCTCGTTCAGCTTGTCGCGCTCGCGCAGCACCTCGTCGAGGAAGTGCTGGCCGATGACGTTGCGCAGGGTGGTCAGGGCGAGCTGGTAGACGGACGTGCGGAAATCCTGCACCCGGCAGGCCGCGCGCATGGGGTCCTCGATCAGGTACCAGACGACCGCGTTGACCTTGATGGTCACGCTGTCACGGGTGATGGTCTCCTGCGGCTCGACGTTCATCACCACGGTGCGGGTGTCCATCTTGCGCTGCCGCTCGATACCCAGCGGGAGCAGCCAGTACAGCCCCGGGCCCTTGGTGCTGCTGTAGCGGCCCAGGCGGAACACCACCCCGCGCTCCCACTGCGCCGCGATCCGGAACCCGCTCACGAAGACAATGAACAGCCCCAACAACCAGTACCACATGGGACACCTTGCCTCTCGGCGCCGCCGCGCGGCGCTCCGGTGGGATCCATCGCTCCCCGCCGCCGGCAAGTTCCGGGGAGGTGAGGGTTACCCTCCTCGGCGGGCGGAGAGGACCACGGCCAGCTCGAGCAGGCTGAGGACGAAGATCAGGCCGCGGGGCATGAACGGCTTGTGGTCGATGAGGAACGACTTGCCGCCGAAGACCGACAGCGCCACCGCCAGCCCGGCGGCGAGGGCGACCCCGCTCCGTGCGCCGCCGCGGAGCAGCCAGGCCGCGGGCAGGGCGATCAGCGCCGCCACCACGCCGCTGACCAGGGACGGCACGCTCTGTGCTTTGACGTAGCCCATGATCCCGCCGGCCAGGATCAGCAGGCCGTAGACGAGGGTGAACACCGCGGCGAACAGCATGGTTGGCGCCTCACTTCACCGGCATTGTGAGTGCGGCCGCACCGGCTGTCCGCCGCGGCCCGGGCCGCCCCCCGCAGCCGTCCGGCTGCGGGGGGCGGGCGGCCGGATCACAACTCCGACGCCCGGTAGCGGATCGGGCCGCCGTACGACGAGGGCTTGATGTTGGTCAGCTTCATCCACTTGGCGTGGCCGTCCGCAAAGCCGATATTCTCGCCACCGTTGTGCCGGGCCCAGTCTTCCGCTCCGGCGGGCAGTTGCGCGCTGGCATTGCAGCCGATGCACGGGGCGCCCGTCCGCGCCAGCGCGAAGCGGTTGAGGATGCGCGGGGCGTTGGTTTCCCAACCGCCGAGGGAGGAGCGGCAGTCTCCCATCAGCAGCACCTCGGCCGGGTAGCGCATGTCCTTGAAGTCCCGGCTGCAGCACTTGGCGCTGAGCGGCTCGTTCATGCCGTAGGAGCACACCGGCACCATCGCCTGCCAGGGCACCGCGGCGTTGCCATTCAGGCACTTCGGGTTGCCGCTGTCGCTCGGACACACGTAGAGCTGGGTGTTCTTCGTGTAGGGGTAGATGGCCGCCCACCACATGAGCATGCCCGGCGAGGCCGGGCTCCCGCCGCAGGCCCGCTCACCCCAGTTGAACCGCGGCAGGCGCTCATCGTAGTCTTGCAGGTACTGCAGCATGGCCAGCGTGAGCTGCTTGACATTCGAGCCGCAGCTCGCCTGGCGCGCCTTCTCCCGGGCCTTGGCGAAGACCGGGAAGAGGATCGCCGCCAGGATGGCGATGATCGCGATCACGACCAACAACTCGATCAGCGTGAAGCCCCCGCGAGCAGTGCGTGGACGCATTCGTGGCCTCCTTTGGCGAACTACCCTGCCGACCGATAGCCGGATAGTAGCATCCCCGGAACGGGAGCGCTATAGGTGGATGTTGCACGAGTATTGCGATGGGAGATGCCGGCTAGTCTCGCGCGGCCCGGTCGCGGATCAACCGCTTGAGGCCGTCGGTCACCAGCCCGCACAGCTCGCGGCCCCGATCCGCCGTCGCCAGCTTCGCCTCGTTCCCCGGCTCCCAGCAGAAGCGGTAGTCGCCCTCCCGGACGAGGCTCAGGTCGGTGTGCTCGCCGTGGAGGTGGAGCATCCAGGAGGTCTCGTTCCGTCCTGCGTGGTCGTACTGCCCGGCGGGCGGGCTGAGCACTTCCAGCTTCGGCCCCGCGGGGTGCGTGGCGCGATACTCCTGGATCGCCAGCCGCTCCGCCGACTGCTGTGCCCCGCCCGCGCCCTGGTGCACGGAGAGGAAGACGATGTCGCGGAACCCCATCGCCGCCAGACCCGCCACCAGCCCGCGGAAGTAGCGGAAGTAGACGAACCCGTCGATGTCGGTGGTGGCCAGCGCAGGGCCGGTCACCGCGTAGCCGGTGGGTCCGTACCAGACCGGTGGCGCCACCACGCAGGGCGCCTCTGCCGCCGCCAGGAGCAGCGGGTCGAGCGCCTCAAAGGTGTCGCAGGCCAGCGGGCACTGGTTGCCGTGGTTCTCGATCACCCCCACCGGCACGAAGCACGACAGCCGCGTCGCCATCGCCTCGTGCAGCTCCGCGGGCCAGAGCCGCTCCAGCCGTGGCACCGGCGAGCGCTCCTCCGGCAGGTCGGGCAGCGCCGGCAGCTCGCGGAGGCTGAACGCATCCGCCGGCAGCGTCTCCCGATCCGGCCGGACCCACCAGTTGAGGCCGAACTGCGGATCCTTCCAGAAGTCGTTGAAGAGGTTGGCCAGGACGAAGCTGATCGCGTCGCGGAGCGGCTCGGCAGCGGACAGCGGCACCACCTGCACCCGCCGGAACCCGACCGCGTGGAGCGTCTTGAGCACCGCTTCGAGGTAGCCGGCGAAGCCCTCCACGGGCGCGTCGAAGGTGCCGGCGCCCGCGTCGCTGCGGAGGCAGCCGGTGGGGCCGTAGAGAATGGGCGGCGCGAGGACCGCGCCGAGCTCACCGGCGAGGGACCAGAGGGCGGCCTCCTGCGCGTCCACCCTGCCGCCGAGCGGTGCATCACCGCGTGCCTCGAGCACGCCCACCGGAAGCAGACACGCCGCCTGCCGGGCCACCGCGTCGCGGACCTGCCCGGGGCGCATCAGCTCCAGCCGCGCGGGGAGCCGCGCCGGATCCGGCGGGAAGCGGCTCACGTCCGGCTCCCAAGCGACGGCGAGGCAGCCGGTGAGCAGTGCTGGTGCGAGCATCGCCCTACTCCGTCACGACCGGCAGGACCACATGCGAAGGCCGCGCGCCGTACAGGTAGACGGTGTTGTCGGCCTTGACCTTCTCCAGGTCGCCGAACGGCTTGCCGGTGTTGGGGTTGGGCTGCCACTTCGGGCTGTTGCTGCTGCTCACGTCGATGCGGATCCGGTGCCCGGTGCTGAACACCAGGGCGGTGGACCAGCAGTCCACGGTGATCGGGTAGACCTCGCCGGGCGTGAGCAGCTCGTCCTGCTCGAAGGTGTTGCGGTGCTTCATGCGGCGGATGCCGTCGATCACCAGCATCGAGCGGCCGTCGGGGTAGACGTCGGTGAGCTTGACGGTGAAGTCGGTATCCACCGCGGACGAGGCGACCCACAGCTTGGCCAGGATGGGGCCGGTGATGGTCAGCGGGTCGGTCAGCGGGGCACCGGTGAAGGTCAGCACGTCGGGCCGGCCCTCGACGTCGCGTTGGTCGCGCGGGCCGGCAGGGAGGTTGAGGTTGTTGCCGCCGCGGGTGGGCACCGGGTTGGCCGGGGCGTAGGTGTAGCGCAGCGGCTCGTCGCCGGCGGCCGGCGCGGTGGCGGACAGGGCGCCGTCGCGGTGGAGGAAGAGCGCCGTGGGGGTGTGCTTCGGCGGCCACACGTCGCTGGTCTTCCAGACGTTGCCGGGCGAGGTGGGATCGGTGGGATCGCCCATCAGGTAGTAGGTCACCGCCGGCGCGTCCTTGACGCCGGTGTCCTGGCCCTTCAGCCAGTAGCCGAACCAAGCCAGCTCGTTGAGCGGACCGGGCGCCTTGCCCGAGTTGGGATAGGACAGATCGCCGATCTTGGGAGTGATGCCGTGCCCCCACGGCCCCATGATCAGCTTCTGCTGCCCCCGCGCGCCCGGCGCGCCGCGCTCCTGCCGCCACTGGAACGCGTCGATGGTGCCCTGGGTGAAGACGTCGTACCAGCCGCCGAGGAAGATGGCGGGCAGGTTGATGCCCTCGACCCGCGTGCTGCTGTCCAGGCCGCGCCAGTAGTCGTCGTAGGTGGTGTGGGTGCGCATCAGCTCGAGGGCCTCGGCATCGAACTTGTTGCCCGCCACCCAGCCGTCCACGAGCGCCTGGCAGTAGGCGCCGCCGATGTAGGCCGCGTGGTGGTAGAGGCTGCCGGTGCAGACGCTGATGTGCTGGGCCGCCACCCCGGGTGGGTTGGCCCCGGCGGTGAGCACCTGCGTGATCCCCAGCGCCGAGCCGCCCCAGGTGCCGATCATGCCGTTGCACCAGGTCTGGGCGACGATCCACTGGCAGGCGTCGTAGCCGTCCTGCTGCTTGCCCCAGCCATCGAACATGAAGGGCTTGTTCTCGCCCTCCGAGTCGAACCGGCCGCGCACGTCCTGGGCCACCACGGCGTAGCCGGCCAGGTTGAGCCCGGCGGCAATGCCCTGCCCGGCCTTCCGCGAGTAGGGCGTGCGCGCCAGGATCACCGGCCACGGCCCGTCGCCCTGCGGCAGGAACACCTCGGTGGCCAGCTTCACCCCGTCCCGCATGGGCACCATCACGGTCTGCTGGCGCGGGGCATTCTGCGCGCCCGCCGCCGCCGCCAGGACCGTCACCCACCAGCACAGCCGCCGCAACCGCATGATCGCTCTCCGCCCGCCGAGTTCGCCGCCGAGACGGCTCAGCCTCTGTCCAGACAGATCCCGGTTCGGCGCTCCTCCGGCGTCACGACGGTCGGCTCAGACTGCGTCGAGGTCGTCGAGCAACAGCGTTGGCAGGCCGGGGACGCCGCGAAGTCGGCGGTCGTTGGTGAGGAAGGTGGTGCAGGACTCTAGCTGGGCCGTGGCGACGTGGATGGCGTCCGGAGTCCTGAGCGGTGGCGCCGCCGCGCGCAGCTCGGCGCCGAGCCGGAGAACAGCACGCGAGATGGGTCGGGCGACCACGCACGAGCAGCACAACATGCGATCATAGCCCCGTTGAAGCCTGGTGTTGCCGGCGCGGATCGGTGTGACAAGCGCCTCCAACAGCGTGAGTTCGCTGGTGACCAGCATCAGGCGACCCAGCCTGGCATCACGCCAGAGCGGGGCCAGCAGCGGACGATATCGTTGGTGCAGCTCGACGGCGTAGATCACCACAGTCGTGTCGAGGTAGATCACCCCTTCGTCCGGCACCGTCATTCGTCCCACGAGTTGCGCTCTTCCTCGAGATAGCGATCCACCTCCGCGGCAGACTGGAAGATACCAGTTCCCGGGGGCAGGTCAGCTAGGATCTCCTCGATGGTCATGCGCGGCCCGTCGGCGACCGCATCCTCTTCGACCACGATCACCTCCACCCGCTGCCCCACCGCCATTTCCGGTGCCTCAACCTCCACCCGGTTGCCCGGCAGGACGGTCGTGTGGTATCGCAGTGCCTTCGCCATCGTCGTCCCTCGCCCACCCCCTGATTGTACCCAACCCCCGCGCTACAGCTCAAGTTTCACCACCGTCACGCCGCCGCCGCCGAGCGCCTCGGGCGGGTGCTCGAAGCGCTTCACGTGCGGGTGCTCGCGGAGGTACTGCCACACCGCCCGCCGCAGCGCGCCCGTGCCCTTGCCGTGCACGATCCGCACGTCCGGCACGTTGGCCAGGAGCGCCTGGTCCAGGTAGCGGTCCAGCTCGATCAGCGCATCGTCCACCAGCTTGCCGCGCAGATGCAGCTCCAGCGCGAAGCCCGGCGCCACCTCCACGCGGTGCCGCGACACGGTCGGCGTCCGCGGGTCGCCGCGCTTCACCAGCGCCACGTCGCCCGGCTCCACCGTCATCCGCATCGGGCCCACCTGCACCTGCAGCTCGCCGTTCTCTTCCACCGCTACCACCTGCCCCTGCCGCTCCAGGCGGAGCACCTCCACCACGTCGCCCTCGCCGAACGCCGCCTCGGGCGTGGCCGCCGGACCCGGTGCCAGCCTCTCGCCGCCGCCGCGCGACTCCTCGCGCAGGTTGCGCAGCCGCTGCCGCGCCTGCTCGGTGGCCCGCCCCTCGCGCTCGGCGCGGCGCAGCTCCGCCAGGATCCCGTCGGCCTCGGCCTGCACTTTGGCCAGCAGCGCCTCCGCCTCGCGCCGCGCCCGCTCGCGGATCTCGACCTCCAGCTCGCGCAGGCGCTTGCGCTCGCGCTCCAGCTCGCGCCGCGAATGGCTGGCCGCCGCGGCCTCGTGCTCGGCGCTCTGCAGCTCGGTCTCGATCCGCCGCTGCCGCGCCTGCATCTCGACGATGATGTCCGCCGCCTCGTGGTGCTCCTCGGGCAGGAGTGCCCGGGCCTCGGCCAGCACCTCTTCGGGCACCCCCAGCCGGGTGGCGATCTCGAACGCGTGGCTGGCGCCGGGGATCCCGGTCAGGAGCCGGTACGTCGGCCCCAGGGTGGCGGAGTCGAACTCCACGCTGGCGTTCTCGACCCCGTCGGTGCGGTAGGCGAAGGCCTTCAATGAGCCGTGGTGCGTGGTGGCGGCGACGAGGCAGCCCCGCGCGTGGAGCGCGGCGAGCACGGCCTCGGCCAGCGCCGCGCCCTCGACCGGGTCGGTGCCGGCGCCGAGCTCGTCCAAAAGCACCAGCGCGCCCTCGCCGGCCGAGCGCAGGATGCGCACGATCTGGGTCAGGTGGGAGCCGAAGGTGCTGAGGCTCTGCTCCAAGCTCTGCTCGTCGCCGATGTCGGCGTAGACCTGTTCGCAGAGCGGAATGCGGCGTTCGGCGCCGGCGCGAGCCTCGAGCAGCGGGTGGCGGGCGCGGCGGAGGTCGAACGCGGCGCCGGCGGACAGCTCCGGCTCGACCCCGCCGAGGCGGCGCGAAAGACGACCCTTGGCTCGCGCCAGGTCGAGCGTGCGCAGGAGCGCGAGGTTGCCGCCGAGGAGCGGCGCGGAGTCGCCCACCTGGCGGGAGAGGCCGGACAGGATCCGGTAGACCTCCTGCTGCTCGCCGAGCGTGGCCTCGCGCAGCTCGTTGTTGAGCCTCACCACGGAGGTGGGCTCCATGAAGACGGTCTGGCCCGAGGCGCTGCGGTCGTGGACGATGCCGTCGAACCGGCCCTGGAAGCTGGACTTGACCGGGATGCAGTAGCGCCCCTGGCGGATGGTGACCACGGCCTCCTGCACGGCTTCGTCGCCGGCCAGGCTGCCGAGGAGACGGCGGAGGGTGGCCTGCACCTGGTCGGCAAGCTGCCGCGCGAGCCGCCGGAGCCGCCGCAGCTCGGCGCTGGCGTCGTCGAGCACCTCGCCGTCGTCGCCGATGCAACGGACGATCTCCGCGGCGACGGCCGGCAGGTCCACCAGCTCGCCCGCCACCCGGCCCAGCGCGGGCACGGCGTCGCGGCCGGCGAAGAAGTGCTTCACCTTCGCCACGCAGCCGAGCGTCTGGGCGACCGCAAGCAGCTCCTCGCCGAGCAGGACGCTGCCGATGGATGCCTGGTGCAGGAGCGGGCGAAGGTCGTGCAGCCCGCCCAATGGGATGTCGTCGCCGCCGTCGAAGATGCTCCGCGCCTCGGAGGTGTGCTGCAGCGCGAGGCGGATCTGGTCCTCTTCGGTAAGGGGCTGCAATGCGGCGGCGGCCTCGAGACCCAGCGCGGACGCGGCGGCCTCGGCCAGGAGGTCGCGCACCTTGCCGAACTCGAGCACCTCGAGCGCGTGCGGGTCCATGGACCCGATTATACGACTTGGCCCGGCGACTGGGGGTCCGGCAGTCCGCGCAGGCGGTGGTATACTTGCGTTCGGAACCGCCGCCTCGCGGCTGTGGAGCTACACTCGGCATGTCTTCGACGAACCGCTCTCCTCTCTCCCTCCGCCGCCTGCTGTGGTGGGCCGTTCCCGCCGGGCTGCTGGCCGGCAGCATCGTGGGCGACCCCAGCCTGCCCGCCGCCGACGCGCCCTTCGCCAGCGTCAACGGGGTCAGCCTCAGCTACGGCAGCTTCTTCGACATGCTGCAGGACCTCGCCGGCCGCGAAGCGGCCGAGCGCCTGCTGATCGAGGAGGCCATCCGACAGGAGGCGGTGCGGCTCAGCCTGGATCCCACGCCCGAGGCGATCGAGGCACGGCTCAAGGAGCTCGTGGCCGAGAGGTTCGATGGCGACATGGTGCAGTTCACCGGCTGGCTGGCCAGCGAGGGCGCCACCGAAGAGAGCGTCAAGCGACGGCTCGCCAGCGACATCCGCGATCTGAGCCTCCGCACCCAGGGCGTCACCGTCACCGACGAGGAGCTGCACAAGTGGTACGACGCCAACCACGAGAAGCTCTACGACCGGCCGCCTCTGGTCAAGTTCCGCCAGGTGGTGACGGTGACCAAGGAGCAAGCCGAGGACGTGCTGAAGAAGATCCGCGCCGGCGAGGTCGACTTCTTCGGCGCCGCCGCGCGATTCTCGGTCGATCCGGCGGCCAAGGACACCGGCGGGCTGGTGGGCCCGGTGCCCGAGATCAGCCTCAAGGAGCAGACGCCGGCGCTGTTCGACGCCCTGAGCAAGCTGCAGGTCTACCAGACGACTCCGGAGCCCGTGGCCCAGGGCGACAAGTGGGTGATCCTGATGCTCGTCGAGCGCACGGCGGGCAAGTCCACACCCTACGAGCAGGTGGTCTCCCACATCCGCCGCGACTACCTCGTCTCCAAGGCGGTGCCCGAAGACAAGTTCTACCCCGAGCTGCTCCGCAAGTTCCGCATCGACGGGCTGCCGTCGCGCTACCGGGCGGCGGCGGCGGCCTTCGAAGCTCCGCCGCCCGCGCCGGCCGCTGAGGGCGCCGGCGGGAGACCGTGATGCGCCGTACCGCCTGTGCCCTCGCCGCGCTCTGGGTCGTCCTCCCCGTCCGGGCCCAGGATGACCTGGCCACCGTGGACGGCCAGCCCATCCCGCAGGAGCGCTTCCAACGGCAGCTCGAGCAGCGCTTCGGCTACCGCTTCGTGGAGACCGCGATCCTCTCGGACCTGATCCTCGCCGCGGCTCAGAAAGCCGGCCAGACGCCCAACCCCGGCGAGGTCGACGCCGAGCTCGACCTGTTCCTTCACGAGAACTTCAGCAACCAGCCCGAGCGCTACCAGCGCTGGCTGAAGGAGTACGGCCGCGACGAGATCACCCTCCGCGACGAGATCCGCGTCCAGGTCGCCCAGCGCAAGCTCCGCTCCCGCGGCATCCCCACCGACGACGACACGCTCAAGCGCTTCTTCGACAAGAACCAGGACCTCTACGAGCGGCCGGAGAGCTATGTCTACCGGCAGATCATCGTCCCGTGGAAAGGCAAGACGCCGAAGGAGGACGAGGGCGGCGCCGACCCCGACAACCTGGCCGCCGCCCAGGCGGTGCTCGCCCGCATCGAGCACGGTGAAGACTTCGTCAAGGTCGCCCGCGAGGTCTCCGAGGATCCCGGCGCGCAGCGCACCGGCGGGCGCATCGGGCCGGTTCCCGCGGACCGGCTCGCCGGCTTCTCCGCCGCGCTGTTCGACGCCCTGAAGGACCTGGAGCCCGGCCAGTGCGCGAAGCGGCCGGTTTACTACGGCCAGCGCTTCCTGGTGCTCCTACTGCTCGAGCACGACCCCGTCGTGCACGCCGACTTCCAGCGCCAGCATGCGCGCATCGCCGCCGACTGGCTGGCCACGCAGATGAACCCGCAGGACCAGTTCCTCGCCGACCTGGTGCGCGGCGCCAGGATCGAGATCAAGGACCCCCGCTTCGCCGGCATGAAAGTCAGCGGCGTGTGGACCAGCCCGTGCGGCCTGGGGCTTCCCGGGTGGCTCGAGGACAGCCGGTAGATCCGCCTTGTCGCCGGTCGTCGACATCCACGTCCACCCCACCCTCGGCCAACCCACCGAGGACGCCTGCGACGCCCTCGTTGCCGCGGCCCGGCGCGCCCGCGTGGACCGGCTCGTGCTCCTCGGCACCGTCGGCGAGATGGGCTTCTACCCCACGCCCGAGCAGGTCCGGCAGGCCAACGACGTCACCCTGAGCTGGATCCGCCACCGGCCGCTGGAGTGCCTCGGCTACTGCTACCTCAGTCCGCGCCACGATCCGGGCTTCTGCCGCGACGAGCTGGCCCGCTGCCTGGCGCTCGGCATGTGCGGCGTGAAGCTCTGGATCGCCCTCAAGGCCTCCGACCCGCGCCTCGACGACACGATGGCGCTCGCCGCCGACACCTGCCTGCCCGTGCTCCAGCACGCCTGGTACAAGACCGTGCAGGGCTACCCCGACGAATCCAGCCCGGCCGACGTGGCGGAGCTGGCGCGGCGCTGGCCGCAGGTCTCCATCGTGATGGCCCACCTCACCGGCGGCGGGCGCCGTGGCGTGGCGGACGTGGCGGACTACCCGAACGTCTACGCGGACACCTCGGGCGGGCCGCCCGTCGCCGGGCTGGTCGAGTACGCGGTGCGCGAGCTGGGCGAGGAGCGGGTGCTGTTCGGCAGCGACGCGCCGGGCCGCGACTTCAGCGTGGCGGTGGCCCGGGTGGAGGGCAGCCGACTGACCGAGCGCCAGAAGCGCCGCGTGCTGGGCGTCAACGCCTGCCGGCTGATGGGCCTGCCCGCGGAGGAGCCGGCATGATCCTCGACGCCGGAGCCTGGCTCGGCCGCTGGCCGTTCGGCGAGGTGGAGCCCGACAGCGCGCAGGAGCTGATGGCGCACCAGGCCGCACGCGGCATCCACCTGAGCTGCGTGGCCGCGCTCGACGCGCCCTTCCACGACGACCCGCAGCCGGCCAACGAACGGCTCTTCCGCGAGCTTCGCGAGCACCCCACGCTCGAGCCCGTGGCGGTCCTCAACCCCGCGCTGGCCACCTGGCCGCGAGCGTTCGCCGAGTGCCGCGAGCGAGGCGTCCGGCAGCTCCGGCTGACGCCCAACTACCACCGCTATGGCCTCGCCGACCCCGGCTGCGAGAAGCTGCTCGACGCCGCCGCGCGACGCGGCCTGCGCGTGGCCGTGCAGTTGCGCCTCGAGGACGAGCGGCGGCAACACCCGCTGATGCCCGTGCCCGCTGTGCCGGTGGAGGCCGTGCTCGAGTTGGCGCGGCGGCGGGCGGGCGAGCGGTTCGTGGTGCTCGGCGCGTACCGCCACGAAGCAGTGGACCTGGCGGCGGCGCCGAACCTGCTGGTCGGGATCGCCAACGTGGAGTCGCTGAACACGCTGCAGAGTCTGCTGGCGGACGTGCCGGCGGCGCAGGTGGTGTTCGACACGCAGGTGCCGCTGCTCTGCGTCCGAGCGGCGATGGTCAAGGTCGAGATCGCCGACCTGCCCGCGCAGGCCAAGGCGGCGGTGTGGGGCGGGAACCTGGCGGAATGGCTCGGCGGCAGCCGCGACACCGTGCCCTGGCTGCCTGCGTGACGCGACCGACCGGACTCCGTCGCCAGAGTAGATCACTCCGGCCAGCGGGACCAGAAGCGCTCGCGGCCGGCCGGACTGACCTGCTCGGCGAGCGCCTCACGCGGGAGCCCCTCGCCGAGCTGCCGTTTCGCCTCCGCCCCCGCCTCGGCGAAGGCGCGCACCTGCGGCTCCAGCCCGTAGCGCGCGTGCACGGCTTCGAGCACAAGGTGGACGCTGCTCGCCCCGTCGGCCGCCGCCTGGTAGACGTAGTCGCGCACCTCGGCGGGGGTCATCCGGTGGCAGTGGAACGAACCGAGGCGCCAGGTGAAAGGCACCCGGCAGCGGTCGCGGAGGAGCGCGGGATTGAGGCGGTTGGAGATGGACGGGTCGAAGCTCCACAGCCCGATGTCCTCCAGGAACGGAAGCTGCTCGGGCTTCAGGTCCTCGACGTGGGCCGAGCGGCGGCCGTCGGTGAGGCCGTTGTAGAACCGGTCCCAGGCGGGGAGCACCAGCGTGGGGAAGAGGCGCGGGGGGATGACGCTGGCCAGATCGTCGCACATCCCGGCGGCGGGGCCGGGGAGCTCGCGGCCGTTGACCCGCGCCTGCCACAGGTCGTACTCGACGATGCTGTCGGTGAGCCGGGCGAGGAACTCGACGGTCAGCTCGGGCCGGTCGTGGAGGTCGAGCCAGAAGCCCTCGCCGCGCATCTCGTAGGCGGTGGTGAGCGGCCCCTCGCCGCCGCAGCCGTAGGCCGCGGTCTCGCCGGGGAAGGCGCGCTGCAGCTCTTCGCGGAAGTGGAGGAAGAACGGCGCCCAGCCGGCGGTGGCCGGCTCCAGCGGCTCGGCGAGTCGCGCCAGGCCGTCCTCCAGTGAGCGCCACGGGTGGGTCAGGCAGACCTCGCCGTGGGCGGGGAAGAGCAGCTCGGCGCCGAGGGCGTCGGCATGACCATAGCTGACCGCCGGCGTGCTGAGGCCGGGGAGCCCGACGAACTCGCCGAACCGCTCGCGAATCTGCGGCCGGCCCTCTCGATAGGCGGTGATGCAGGCCTCGGGCCGCAGGTTGAACTCGCCGATGGGGATGCCGGTCAGCTCGCGGAGGAGGTCCTGCGAGCTGCCCACCCACCAGCCGAAACCCGCCTCGGCGCGGGCGGTGTCGTAGTCCGGACGCACGTGCATGTGGTGTCCCCGGGGGAGGATTCGACGGCGGGCCGAGGGATCATCCTGCCACGAGCTCCGATCCCCTCTCCCCCCGGGAGAGGGCTAGGGTGAGGGCATCGGCGGCGCCAGCGGGGACGGCCCTCACCCCCGCCCTCTCCCGTGGGGAGAGGGAGCCGGATCGCCGCGTGAGGAGACCCCGATGAGTCGCAGATTGTGCGTCGCAGCCCTGGGCTTGGCCTGCCTCTGCGCCCGGGCCGCCGACAAGCTGCTCCCCTGGCAGCGCTGGATCGAGGAGCCTACCGCCGAGCAGAGCCGCGATCTCGAAAGCCTCTCTCAGCTCCCGTGGAAGAGCACCGGCGGCCAGGAGGGCACCCTCCGCATCCTCGACGAGCCCGGGCCGTGGGGCGGCAAGCGGTTCGAGTTCACCGTCAAGATCGACCACCACAACGAGGGCGCCTACCCCCAGGGCTGGCCCGCCTTCGAGGTCCAGCCGAACCCGAAGCTCGACTTCTCGGGCTTCGACGCGGTGACCTACTGGATCCGCTGCGACACCAAGGTGGAGCGTGGTCTCCCGATCCGCTTCATCCTCTGGAGCGGCGGTGAGGGGCGGATCAACGAGCAGATCGCCGCGCTCAAGCCGGGCGAGTGGAAACAGGTCACGCAGAGTCTGCGGGGTGTGCCGGCCCTGGACCAGGTGGACCGGCTCCACTTCTTCCTCAGCGAGAGCGAGTACCACCACGGCGACGAGCTGGTCTTCCAGATCGGCGGGTTCCAGCTCGTGAAGCTGCATCGCGTGCTCTCGAAGCTGCCGGCCGACGCGGCCGCCTGCGGTCTGTGGGTTGGCGAGCGCGGCGACACCGGCGACCAGGCGGTGATCGTGGAGCAGGGCGCCAGGGAGCTGCCGATCCTGCTCGTCTGCGAGACTGGCGCAAAGATGAACCTGAGCGTAGAGGACCAGGTCCGCTACCGCTTCCACGATGTCTTCAGCGGCAGGGAGACGGTGCGGACCGCCAACCTGGGCGGCGACCTGCCGCCGGGCGGCACGCACCGCTTCACCGACTTCGTGGATGTCAGCGCGCTGGGCCCAGGCTACTATCTCGTCACCGCCGACGTGCAGCGTGAGGGCAAGTCGCTCCTCGGCGGGCGGGTCGGCTGCGACGACCTGTACGTCAAGCGGCCCGGCGAGTCGATGACCTACACCGTGCTCTCGATCCGCACCGGCATGTGCGAGTGGGTCCGCGACCAGCTCCACGGCGACATCATGTGCGACACCCGGATCGCCCTGCCGCACGTCTACGACCCGCTCGACAAGGGCACCTACGCGCAGTTCATCGACCTCCACGGCCTGGCCACCGGCAAGCACACCGAGGGCAACGAGGCCGGCGACACCGGGCTGGCGCTCGCCGCCGAGGCGTTCAGAAAGAGCGGGGACCCGGTGCGCACCGCCTACACCGAGCGGCTCCTCCTCGAGAGCTGCGACAGCATGATCCAGCACATGCAGGCGCCCTCCGGCGGGGCCATCACCTGGGTCAACCAGCTCTTCGACGAGGGCATCGGCAAGGGCGGTGGCTCGCAGGCCTTCGGCGGCTACGACACCAACCAGATGGGCGAGTGGATGCGCGCCATCACCTACGCCATCCTCTACTGCGCGCAGGTGCCCGAGCGCCGCGTCGACGCGGTCCGACTGAGCGCCGCGGTGCGCCGCACGGCCGACTACCTGATGGCCCACGGCGCGCAGGACGCCGACGGCCTGCCCAGCGTGCTGCGGCACCTCCACCTCTCGGAGAAGGGCGACGGCAGCGTGGCGCAGCAGACCTACCACCAGGAGGGCCGGCAGTGCGACGTCTACCTCGGCCGCGCGCTGGCGGGGGCCTCCTACTACGCCTATGCGATGCAGGTGCTGGGCGACAAAGTGCCCGACGCCTGGTGGCCCATCTTCGACAACACGGTGACCTGGTGCGACCGCAAGATGAAGCCCAACGGCTGGTTCGACTGGCAGTGTGAGGACGTGGTGGAGGGCGGCTGCCACACCTTCCTGGGCAACATCTACATCGGCGAAGGGCTCTACGGGGTCTGCCTGGCCGACCGCCTGGCCGGCCGCGAGGGCCCGGCGCAGGCGGCCGCCACGGCGGCGAAGCGGGCCTACCGCTACGTTACCGACGACTGCTACATCAAAGGCAGGAAGTTCACGTACCCGCTGGAGTTCTGGGTCGGGCCGTACGTCTACTGGCTGTTCACCGAGTGGCTGGACACGGTGGGGCCGGATGAGAAGATGACCGGCTGGTTGACGGTGCTGGACCGGCGCTGGAGCGTGGAGCGCGGCTGGCACGATTTCCTCGACCGCGCGCCCGCGGGCGGCTGCGGGCGGACGGAGAGCAACGGGATGCTGGCGGTGAGCATCCTCGGCTACCTCGGCATCAAGCAGATGCAGGAGGTCGGGAAGCCGCTGCATTGGAGGATCAAATGACTGTTGCCGGAGACGCCGGACGGGCGGGGAGACCCCGCCCCTACCGGTCCGTTACGTCCCGCGCCGCAGGTAGGGGCGGGGTTCCCCCGCCCGTCCATATGCGGTCACGTGGCGTGCTCTTCTGGCTCCTGCCGTCGCCTACCTCGGGCGGCCCGCCTTCACCGCCTATCCCAGCGAGCTGACCCTCCACGACGTGAAGTGGACCCGGCAATACTACAACAGCAGCACCCATCAGCCCACCGCAACGCTGGAGACCGCCGCCGACCGTAAGACCCTCCGCGTCGAGTTCCCCGACGACGGTCTCCGGTGCACCCAGATCATCACCAGCGGGCCGGGCGAGAAGCTCACCCTCGACTACCGCTACCGCCAGACGCGGTGGGACGACGGCGCGCTGCAACTCGGCTTCGCGAAGCCCACGGAGGGCTTCTGGGCCGGCGCCGACTTCCAGACCGAGGGCCGCGGCGGACAGCTCCGGGCCGTCGTGCCGGTCACCTTCGACCCGGCCCGCCGCAACCCGTTCGTCAACGCCACGGCCATCAGCCTGCAGAGCATCTTCGGCAACCTGCGGATCAGCGCCGACAAGGGCCTCACGCTCTACGACTACGAGCAGCGCGGCGGCGCCTTCTTTCTCGGCTTCGACGAGCGGCTCCCGGTCGGCGAGGAGCACACCTTCCACTTCGAGCTGACGTTCAGCCCGCCACGGGTGGAGGCGGGCGGGCTCGTGCTCGGCGGCCTGGCGCTGCCGGACAGCATCGAAGACGGCCTGCTGCGCGCCGGGATCCGCCTCTCGCGCGCCGCCGACGGTCCGCGCGAGGTCACGGTCAGAGTCTCCGCCACGCGCGCCGGCGCCGCGGCGGTGGTGGCCGAGGCGAAGGCCGCGCCGGCCGCCGAGCCGCGGGTCACCGGGCTCGAGCTGCCGCTCCCGGTGCCCGGCGACTACCGGCTCAGGATCGCCCTCACCGCCGCCGGGAAGGAGGTCTGGCAGCGCGACAGCCTGGCGCTGAAGGTCCTGGCGCCGTTCCAGGTGACGCCCGACCGGTCGCTCTACACCCGCGAGGCCGGCGCGTCGCTGCTCGCCTTGGTGCGGCCCGGCGTGCGGGCCGAGGGCCTCCGGCTGACCGTCAGCGGCGGCGGGTTGAGCTTCGAGGGCGTGCCGGTGCCGGGCCGCCGCACGCCGCTGCCGTTCGACCCGGGCAAGCTGCCCGACGGCGCCACGGAGCTGACGGCCCGGCTCTTCCTTGGGCAGCGGCTGGTGGCCGAGGCCGCCACCACCGTGCGCAAGGCGCCGCCGGCCGAGCACGAGGTGAAGATCGACCTCGCCTCGCGCGGGCTGCTGGTCGACGGCATCCCTACCTTCCCCTTCGGCGCCTACTGCTTCCACCCGCCGCAGGCCGTGGCGCTCGAAGAGGCCACCATGAGCTTCACCCACTTGGCGCCCTACCGGAGCACCAACTTCAACCAGGCGGGCGCGCAGGAGGAGATGCTGGCGGCGCTCGACCGTTGCGCCGCGCTGGGCTTCCGGGTGCACTACGACATCCGCCCCATCGCCACGATGCCCGACACGCCGGCCAAGTGGGACCTGTTGAAGCGCGAGGTGGAGGCGGTGCGCAGCCACCCGGCGCTGCTCTGCTGGTACCTCGCCGACGAGCCCGAGCTGCAGCGCGGGAGCCAGCCGCCGGAGCTGATGGCGAAGGCCTACCGCTTCGTCAAGGAGCTGGACCCCTACCATCCCTGCACGATGGTCTTCGCCGACCCGCGCCAGGCGCCGGACTACGCGCCGGGGATGGACATCGTCATGACCGACCCCTATCCCATCCCCAACGGGCCGGTGACCAATGTGGCGGGCGCCATCACCGGGCTGGACGACTCGCTCGGCCACCTGCCGCCGGTGTGGGTGGTGCCGCAGGCCTTCGGCGGCGGCGAGTGGTGGGCCCGCGAACCCAGCGCGCAGGAGGAGCGGGCGATGACCTGGCTGGGCATCGTCCACGGCGCCACCGGCGTGCAGTACTTCATGCGCGTGCTGGACGGCGTGCGGCCGTTCTGCACGCGGATGTGGAGCGCATGCCGCGACATGGCTGACGAGGTGGCCGAGCTGACGCCGGACCTCCTCTCCCCGCTCCCGGCGCCCGAGGTGCACGCCTCCGATACCCGGATCCACGCCCGCGGCTGGGCCACCGCCGACGCGCTCACTGTGGCCGCGGTCAACGCGGCCAACGAGCCGGCGCCGCTCCACCTGACCATCGCCGGCGCGCCCGACACGACCGCCACGGTGCAGTTCGAGAACCGGACCATCGCCGTCAAGGGCGGGGCCATCGACGACTATATCGACGGCTTCGGGACGCGCGTCTACCGCATCCCGCTCCGGCCGGAGGATCCGAACGCCGGCGTGGACCCCAAGAACCTGACCAAGAACCCGGGCTGCGAGCAGCAGTTCAACGTGGGCAAGCCGGACGGCTACTACGCGAACGCCGGCAAAGACGGCGCGTCGATCCACGTGGACTCGCGGGTCGCGTACCAGGGGCGGCACTCGGTCCGCTTCGTGACGCCGGCGGACGGGGGCGGGATGGGGCTGTCGGCCTTCCCGATCCACTTCCAGGCCGGGCAGAAGCTGCGCGTCAGCCTGTGGGCGAAGAGCGACCGCGCGGGGGGCAAGCTGGCGCTGAGCGTGCCGGGCATGGAGCAGCCGGACCGCCGGTTCGACGTGGGCACCGGGTGGACGGAGTGCGTGGTGACGGGCACGGTGGCCAAGGACCAGCCGCACGCTTACGTCAGCTACCGGCCGGCGACGGCGGGGGTGATGTGGGTGGACCTGTTCCAGGTGGTGCCGGTGCCCTGAGGCCGGCCGGGGGTAGGACGATGGTCTGGACTTTTGTGGTGCTGCTGGCTGGTGCACCTCCGGAGCTGGTGCCGCCGAGCAGCCATCTGGGCGGGATCACGAGCCTGGCGCTGGCGCCAGACGGGAAGTTGGCGGCCACCACGGGCCGCGACGGCGACCTGCGGCTCTGGGACCTGGCGAACGGGGCCAACCGGCCGGTGCGGGCTCAGGCCGCCGAGTCCACCACTGTGGCCTTTGACCCCGGCGGCCGTCTCGTCGCCTGCGGCGGACCGAACGGGACCGTACGAGTGTGGGATCCCGAGACCGGAAGCCTGCTCCGGACGCTCGAGCCGCCACGGCCCGAGGGCCGCACCGGCCCGCCGGGCGACATCGGCGCCACGCATGCCGTGGCTGTCTCCGCGGATGGGCAACGCGTGGCGGCGGCGGTCGGCGGGCAGGTCTTCGTCTGGGACCGGGGGTCGGGTCAGGTGGTGGCGACCTGCGGCCCGCACCCGCAAGTGCGCATCCAGGCGCTGGCGTTTTCGCCCGATGGCAAGCGGCTGGCCAGCGGTTGCGGCGTCGGGGCGGGGCCGTCCGGGCTGCGCATGTGGGATGCTGCCACCGGGAGGCTGGTCCGGCAACTGGGCGACGAGCGCGACTACGTCGATGGGCTGGCCTTCTCGCCCGACGGCGCCACCCTGGCTGCAAGCGGGCCGCTGGGCACGGTGATCGTGCTGTGGGACACCGCCACCTGGTCGGAGCGTGGGCGGCTGGAGGGTCACACCCGGAACCAGACCGTCCGTTCGCTGGCGTACTCCCCCGATGGCGCGCGCCTGGCCTCCACCGCCGGCGGCAGCCGAGACGAGCTGTTCCTCTGGGACGTGGCCACGCTGAAGCCGGTGGCTCGGCTCGTCGAGCCCGGAGTGGCCGGGCCGCTGGCCTTCCTGCCCGGTGGCCTGACAGTGGCGGTGGGCTCCGGGTCCATCCTGCTCTGGCAGCCGGCCGACGGCGGGGCGGTCCGCCGCCTCGACCCGCCGAAGCTCGGCAGCGCCGCGCTGGCGTTCAGCCCCGACGGCACGGCGCTCATCACCGCGGGCGACGACGGCGCTGTGCGCGCCTGGGATCTGCGCGCCGCGGTGGTGCGCGTCCTGGCCCGGTTCCCCGAGCGCGTGGCCGACCTGCGGCTGTCGCCCGACGGACGAGTCCTCGCCTGCGCCTCGGGCGGCGGGCCCGGGGTGGTGCGCCTGGTGGAGCCCGCTACCGGGCAGGTCCTGCGGACCATCGCCGTGCAGGAGCGCGGCGTCGGGTCGGTGGCATTCTCCGGCGATGGCACGCGGCTGCTCGCCTCCGGTGACTTGGTGGCCAGGCTGTTCGACACCGCCGCCGGCGCAAAGCTGCTCGAGCTGCCGGGCCACCCGTCGACGGTCATGGCCGTGGCGCTCTCGCCCGACGGGCGGCTCGCGGCCACCGCGAGCTTGCGGCGCGACGGCATGTTCTACCGCGGCGACGTCCGGCTCTACGAGACCGAGACCGGCGCTCTGCTACGGACCATCGATGCCCACACGGACAGGGCCGCCGCGTTGTCGTTCGCCCCCGACGGCATGCTGCTCGCCAGTGGCGGCGGTGACGGGCAGGTGAAGCTGTGGGGCCCGGCCGACGGGGCGCTCAGGGGCGAGTTGACGGGCGCTCACGGCAGCTTCCTGTCGCTGGCGTTTGCTCCCGATGGCGCCTGGCTCGCGGCGGCATCGGCGGGATCTCCCGGTCAAGGGCCTTTCGGCGTGCACCTCTGGGACCTGCCCGGCGGGAAGCCGCGTGGCGTGCTGCCCGGCCCGCCAGCCGGCTCCCGCGCGGTGGCGGTGTCGCCCGATGGCAAGGCCATCGCGGCCGCCGGGCGCGACGGTGTGACCCGCCTGTGGGACGCCGTCACCGGCGACCTTCGCGCCTCGCTGGTGGCCTATGAGCCCGGCGAGTGGCTGGTCGCCACGGCCGACGGCCGTTGGCACGGCAGCGAGCCGGCGGCCAAGGCCGTCACCTGGCGCATCGGCGATAGCCTCTACCCGTGCGCCGGCTACGCCCAGCTCCACGATCCCGACGCGGTGGCCAAGGCGCTGCGGGGCGAGCCGCTGCCCGCCTCGGAGCTGGCGCAGCGGTTCCTGGCGGGCGAGCTGCGTCCGTAGCGGTTCAGGGCAACCGATCGAGCCTCACCCGGTCACGCGCTCTGCCCGCCGGGTCGCGTCGTTCGGCGGCCACCACGCCCGTGGTCTCGAGCCCCACGGCAGCGAGCTTCGCATCGTCGCGCCTCGGCAGGAGCGCCGCCAGCTCACCGTCGGTCAGCTTCACGCGCAGTGCGTAGCCGCCGTCGAGCGGGGTCAAGGTGGCGTCGCGCGGTGGCTCCTGACCGGCGCGGTAGGGCCTGTAGAGGGTCACGAACTCCACCTGCTCCCGCGGCTCGGCCGTCGCCGTGAGGTGCCACTCGCGCACCGTCACCCGCTCGCGCGGGTTCGGGTCGTACTGATCGGTCTGCCTGAACGTCAGGCCCGCAGGCGTCAGGAAGTCGATGGCGCAGCGCACCTCCCCGGCTGACACCAGCAAGCTGTGCTGGTCCGGCGTCTCGATCCGGTTCAGCGCATGGAGCCAGTACTCGCAGCGGTGCGCCTCGTCCGCCGCGACACGATCGTAGATCACCACCAGCTCCGGTTTGGCGAAGAGGACGGTGCGGGTGAAGCGCCGGAGGAGCGGCGAGTCCTTCCCCTCGCGCGTCTGGCGGTAGGTGTTGCCCGCCTCGCCGGCCACGGCGTCCAGCGACGGGGTGGTGATGAACGCGGTCACTTCGCCGCGGGAGCCTGCGCTGTGGGACCGCTGGCCCACGCCGTCCACGGTCAGGTTGTTGACCGAGCGGGTGGACCACATCCACTTGGCGTGGTGCTCGCTGCCGTAGCTGTCGCGCCGCCCGGTGCGGATCAGGAGCCGCTGGCCGTAGGCCCAGAGGAGGAACGAGTTCTGCGCCTCGTAGCCGTGTGACTGGCTCCCGAACGGGCTCGACTTGAACAGCACCTGCACGTTCTGGTTGCCGTCCTCCAAGGTGGTGTTGAGCATGGCCTGGCCGATGCCGCGGAACAGGCGCGAGGTGGGCAGGTCGGTGGGAGGCGTGGGCGCCACCGGCTGGCGGGCGCCGCGGACGAAGCCGACGTACCCGGCGTCGCGGAACTGCGCCGGGTCCCCATGCTGCGCCACCCACCACTGCCAGTGGCCGTTGCCGGCCTGCGCCGCGAAGTTGGCCACCAGGTTGGCGTAGCTGCGGCTCTTGACGTTCTCAGTCAGGTCGCCGAACCCACCGTCGGCGGTGTTGGGCGGCAGCAGGTACATCGGGTAGTAGCCGACCTTGGCGAAGTACGGCTTGTGGTAGGCGTCGATGCCCATCGCGGCGCGCATCACGTCCGCCCACCAGGTGAAGCGCGACTGGTAGCTGGACCAGTAGGACACGCCTTCGTGCCACCCGCCGTCGTCGTCGCTCCACACGGGGTAGGTGTTGAAGAACTCGTTGACGGCGAACCAGACCCATTCATCGGCGCCCTCGACCTCGCCGAGGAAGGCGATCCCGATCTCTCCCAGCTTGTGCCAGGCGCGATTGGCGTGGCTGTCGTAGGGCGTCCAGAACTGCTTGGGGTAGAGGTGCCGGTACATCTCGTCGCCGCGGACCTTCATCACGCGCCGGGCGAGGGCGCGCTCGTCCTCGGTCAGCAGCGGATGGACGAAGGTGTAGGTGCGGCTGACGCCCCAGTTGTAGGGCATCCCGGCCTCGTCGTTGTAGCGGTAGCCGGTGGCGCCGACGGGGTCCCAGTGGAGGCAGTCGACCAGGATCCGGCGCGCCAGTTGCCCGTAGGCTTCGTTGCCGTCCAGCCGCCAGCAGAAGGCCAGCGTGGCGGCACCGTTGAGGGCGCGGCTGGTGTACTCCCGGTTGCCCCACCAGACCGCCCGCCAGGGGTCGGAGCCGCGGACCGTCCCGTCGGGGTACTTGGGCGGCTCCGCCGTGGGCGGCGGGGCGGCGACGAGCTTCTTGCACTCGGCCGCCAGCCCGTCGTACTGCGGCTTGAGGTCGCCGTCGATCCGGCGCCGGAGCGAGTCGAGCTGCTCGGGGCGGATGAACAGGCGCGGGTGCTCCGTGGGGATCCTGGCCAGCAGCTCGTCGCGCGGCGGGAGCGGCAGCTCCGGCGTGCCCGGGCGCACGGTGAAGGTGCGCGCCTGGCTCCAGGCAGTGGTTTCGCCGTCCGCTCCGGTCCCGCGATAGCGCCAGGTGTAGCTGCCGGGCGGGAACGCCTCTGGCGGGCAGTGGACGTTGTAGCGGAGCTTCTCTGCCCGGTAGACGACTGCTTCGAAATCGTCGCCTCGGCCGACCTCCAGCTCCCAGGTCGCCACGCCCCGGGTCGGCCGCCAGACGAAGCCGGGTGGCGTGGTCTCCGCCGCGGAGCCCGGCTCGGGACGATAGCCCCATTCACCGGCCCCGCGCGGCCGCTCGTCCAGGTCCAGCGCCAGCGCCGAGGCGCACACAATCAGCGCCGGGCCGACCAGCCAGTGGCCCATGTCTCGCTCCGCCGCCCCACCGAGTATAGCCGAAACCGAGGAGGAGGTCCGGCCGCCGTCGACGATACCTCCCCCCATGCGTTTCGCCGCCTTCGCCGACCTCCACGCCCGTTGCCACCAGCCGGGCACCAGCAGCATCGCCGCGCGCCGCAGCCGGCTCATGCCTCGGCTCTTCCAGCAGGGCCTCCGCGACGCCCGCGAACGCGGCGCCGAGCTGATCGCTGTCCTCGGCGACCTGCTCGACGTGCCCGGCTACATCCTCTCCGGCGACGACTACTACGACTACGGCCGCGAGCAGTGGGACCGTGACATCGAGGCCGACTACCACCTCTTCAGGGAGCTGCTCGACGGCTGCGGGCTGCCCTGGGTGGCGCTCCCCGGCAACCATGACAAGATCGCCGTCATGCAAGGCGTCCTCCCGCCCGCGCCCGTTCTAGACCGCGGCGGGTGCCGGTTCGTCAGCTTCTGGGACCGCGACTTCTACGCCAACGTACCGCGCCGGCTCGACCGTGAGCGCGCACTGCTCGAGCGGGTCCTCGCCGAGCCCGGTTCGCCGCCGCAGATCCACCTCCAGCACTACGTCATCACGCCCGAGCTGAACCAGGGCTGGCCGCACACCTACCTCGAAGGCGAACACCTGACGCGCACGCTGGCGGACTCCGGGCGCGTCGTCCTGGCCGTCTCGGGGCACTACCACCTCGGCACCGAGCTGCTCCGCGAGGGCGGCTGCGCCTTCACCACCGCCCCCGCGTTCTGCGAGTTCCCGCATCGTTACCGGCTGTTCGACGTGGCGAGCGGCACCGTGACGATGACCGAAGTGCCGCTGCTCGATCGCCCGGTGGAGCAGGGCCGGCCGTGCGTCTTCCTCGACCGCGACGGGGTGCTCAACGTGCAGCCGAGCTGGCGGAGCGGGCCGGAGGAGTTGACGCCGATGCCCGGCGCCGGCACCGCGCTCCGCAGTCTGAAGGAGGCCGGCTACGCCCTGGTGGTGGTCAGCTCGCAGAGTGCGGTGGGCGCCGGGTACGTGACCACGGCCGTGGTCAGCAGCGTCTTCGACCACCTGGCGCGGGCGCTGGCCGCGGACGGCGCGAGCTGGGATGCGTACTACTTCAGCACCGGGGCCGGAAGCTGGGCGGTGCACCCGAGCCTGGCGGACGACCCGCACGGCAAGCCGCGGCCGGACTACCTCCTGCGGGCGGCGGATGGGGCTCGATCTGAGCCGCTCGTTCATGGTCGGCGACCACGAGGGCGACCTGGCGGCCGGTGCGGCGGCGGGGGTGACGCCGATCCTGGTGCGGACCGGCGGCGGCGCGAGCACGGAGGCCCGGCTGCGCCGGCACGGCCGACTGGCCGGGGTGTGCGTGGCCGACGACCTGGCGGCGGCGGCCGAGCGGATCCTGGCGGGCCTGTCGTGACTTCGCCGCCCCGCGCCCCCTACGCCCCGAGCACCACTTCGTCGAGCAGGTGCTGATCGCGCACCAGCTTGAGAATCACCCGCCCGTCCCGCCCGAACACTTCGCGCACGTTCAGCTCGGCCACCCCGTCGCGCACCGGCACCGGCCGGCCGGTGGGCTGCAGCAGGTGGCTGTCGTCGCGGTCGAGGAACGCCCACAACACCCCCTTGTCCGCCTTGCCGGTGACACGGATTCGCACCACGCCGCCTTCCGCCCGGGCTTGGAGCAGGCTCGGCAACTGCGCCAGGCAGACCACGTCGGTCGGCAGCACGTCCAGCGCCAGCGTGTCGCGGCCCCTGTCGTGGCGCGCGGTGACGGGGCGGTCGTAGCGCAGCTCGACGTAGTGGCAGCCCGGCGCGCCCGGCACCGTGAGCAAGTCGCCGGCCACCGCCGTCGAGTTCTTGTTGTACAGGGTGTAGACCACCTTGCCCGCCGCGGGGAACCGGTTGGCGAGCACGTGCGACTGGAGCGTGGCAACCAGGGGCTCCGGGTGCAGCGTGGCGAAGGCGTCTCCGTTCTCGCGCAGCACCTGGAAGACCTCCCATCCGACGCCGTAGTCCGTGCCGATCCAGCCAATGCCGTTGAAGAAGCAGCGCCGCCAGCCGTCCTGGTTGACCCCCCACTCGGCCAGCTTGAACTCGGG
>JACPDV010000548.1 GCA_016183835.1 Armatimonadota bacterium | reverse complement strand
CTGGCGGCGAGCGAGCCGGCCGCGGCGGACTGAGCGGGCGCGCTGGAACTGGGTCACAGGACAGCCTCCAGCCTGCTAGACTGACGAACGAGGTGCGGCCATGCGTACTGCCCGTTCGATGGTCTGGCGGGGGGGGATCGGCGTTGCGTGCTTGGCCGTGATTGGTGGGTGGCCGGCTGGCGCGGCGCCGCCTGCTCCGCCGTCGGTGGTGGACGAGCCGGTCGGCGCCCGCGACTCGCTTGGCCTGACCCTCTGGCACCTGGGCCACAACGCCCGGTACGTGGAGGACTTCCATGCCTGGCTGCGCGCCCGCGGCACGCCCGCGGAGGACCTGGTCAAGTCACTCCGGCCGCCCCCGTCGACCCATGCAGTGCTGCTCGAGCCGGAGCTGATCGCGGCGCCACAGCCCGGCGGGTGGGTCGCGGAGGGGCCGTACCTGGCGAGCGGCGCCGGCGACCAGGGCCCGACGGTGAGCTTCCCGCTCTCCGTTCCCGCCACCGGCTGCTATCGCCTGTGGGTGCGCTACTATGGCTGGCCCACCGGAACGGGCGTGACGCGCCTGCGGCTCTACGCCAAGGGCAGCGAAGCGCAGGCACCCATCGTGGACGACGAGGTGTACGACCAGGCCACCGCCACCGAAGGTCCGCAGTGGCACGATCTGCTGGTGGACCTGCGGGCCGGTGAGTATGTGGTCCGTCTCGGCCACGTCACGCGCTGGTGGCACGCGGGCAAGGGTCCGAACGGGTACCTGCCGCGGCGGATCGACTGCCTGTATCTGACCGAGCGCCTGTGGGATGCCCCACCTGCCGACGACGCACGGGCGGCGCTGCGGGCGCAAGGCGGGCGAGGCCCGCTGTGGACCGTGCAGCAGCCCCTGCCACCCCGAGACTCGGCGCTGTGGCGGCGGTGGCAGATACGGCCGGTCGCTTGGGAGCAGCGTGACGCGCAGTCAAAGCTGTTTGCCCTCAGCCAGGCATTCTGGCGCGACACCGTCGCGCGCCTCAGCCGGCAGGAGTACCAGGAGGATGCGCCACCCGACTATCGCGTGGACGAGCGCCAGGTGGTCTTCGACGAGACCTGGAATCTGGTGTCTAACCCGGTCCGCGCGCGACGGCAGACCACGGTGCTGCAGGCGGACATCCACCGCACCCCGCTGCCGTACCACTACGTGTGGCACGACGTCGCCGGCAACATCCCCGGCCTGGCCGCCACGGACCGGCCGAAGTCGTACGGCGACTGGACGGCGAGCCAGGGCTGCCTGTTCGCCAGCTACGGGTCGCCGAGCGGCACCGTCGGCACCGAGGTGCCGGTTGCTCATGCCGGGCGCTACCACGCATGGGTGCTGTCCAGCAGCACGAACCTGAGCTACACCGCGCCGTGGTTCGGCACGGCCAGCGTCGATGGCAAGGAGCAGTTCAGGTATCACCACGAGGGCAAGATCCCCGGCATCTGGATGAAGATGGGGGAAGTCGAGCTGACGAAGCCGGGCTCGGTGCGCGTGGACTTCACCCTCGACGGTGCGGGCGCGGGCGGCACGTACCGGCGAATCTACACGCTCTTCCTTGTGGACGACGCGGCCTTCGTGCCTCAAGGCACGGTCCGCCCGCCCTGGACTCTGGAGATGTACCGCGAACGCGCCGCTCAGGCTGGAGGCCGGCCTGGCGACCGGTACCTCTCCTGGGTCTTCGATCAGCCCTACACGCCCCTCAGCCAGGAGGTGTGGGCCGACCGCACCACCGCGGGACGGTCCTGGCCGGAGCAACGTGTTGGCGGACCGACTGCCGTCAAGCACCTGGCGATGGCGCGCGACAGCGTGCGCGCGGTCCAGATCGGGCTGCGCAACCTGGCGGATCAGCCCCTGACGCTCGCGGTCCTGCCGGGCCCGCTTCAGGCTGGGCGGCGGGCGTCTCCCGGCCGTGTGGAATGGCGGGCCGTCGCCTTCGCACCCGGCGGCGCCGACCGCCAGAGCTGGACGCCCTTCTTCCTGCTCCGGCGGCCCCGGATCACGGTCCCGCCGCTCAACGTCGCCGGCGTCTGGCTGACCATCGACGGACACGGTGTCCCGCCCGGCGAGTACGTCAGTGTGGTGACACTCTCCGCCCGGGGTCTGGCTGACCACACCGTCACGCTCAAGCTGCACGTCTCCCCGGTGGCCGCCTCGCCGCGGCAACCCGTGCTGGTGGATGGCTACACGCAGCCGCACGAAGGCGAGGCGTATCTGCGCGACTACGTGGCGCACGGCCTCAAGGTCTGGCGGGGCGAGATGACCAAGGCCGACATGCGCCGGTGGGGCATCCGTCTGCTGGCCCTGTACTGTGCCGGCGCGGCAGACCTGGAACGGATCAAGGCGCTCGGCGTGGACTACCAGGACTGGTTCGTGGTGATCATGGACGAGCCGTCGGGCGACACGGAGGAGAAGCTGAAGCCCTACCTCGAGGCCGCGAAGGCGTTGCGCGCCCTCGACCCGCAGATCCGCATCTCGTTCAACCCTGGCGAGGCCGGGTCTTTGGCTACGTTCCAGCTCCTGGCCCCCTACTGTGACTTCTGGCTGCCGTACAGCCTGCACCTCTCCGAGCACTGGGGCGGGCCGGAGAAATGGGCCATCTACAAGGCCAAACCCTGGATGTGGTACACGACGCCCTGCTTGTGGGACAAGTCGCCCTCCCTGCCGGAATCCATCTCCGCGCAGATCCGGCAGGTGCCCGCCCAGACCGGCCTGTGCGTGGGCCCCGCCTTCTTCGCCCTCAACTACCCCTGGCGCGACCAGTGGGACACGGCCCGGCCTACGAGCACCTCCCCGACGCGTCGACGATGGGGGCCGTCCAGTCGCGCCACGGCCCCGTGCCCACGCGCACCTGGGAGGCGATTCGAGAGGGGATCCAGGAGGCGGACCTGGCGATGATGGTCCGCGAGCGTCTCGGCGCCCGTGTGTTGGAAGACGTCAAGGACGACACCGCGCGGCGACTGGTCGTCAGCGGCACCACCGATGAGCTGCTGGCGTGGCTGGAGCGGAGGCCGTGACCGTTGACGCCGGCCGACGGGGGCACCACGACGAAGTGCGGCGCTGTCCGCACTTTGTCGTGGTGCCCTCGCTGGCGTGTCCGGCCTCGTGCAGCTACTGCTTCGGCCCCCGGCGCGGTCCGGTGATGTCCGGTGACCGACTCGTCAGCACCTTGGACTACCTGGCCGACACCGCCCGAACGGTCCCGGAGGGAGCGGTCCAGGTCACGTTCCACGGCGGCGAGCCGCTGGTCGCCGGCCACGACTTCTGGACTGCGGCGCTCGAGGGCCTGCGTGCCCGCTTCGGGGGCCGCTGCCGGATCGCCGTGCAGAGCAACCTGTGGTTGCTCGACGACGAGTTCTGCCGGCTCTTCGCCGAGCACCGTGTGCAGATCGGCACGAGTCTCGATGGCCCGGAGGCGGTCACGGACGCACAGCGGGGGCACGGCCACTTCGCGAGGACCCTGGCGGCCGTCCGCCGGGCGCGGGCCGTGGGGCTCGATGTCGCCTGCATCGCGACCTTCACTACCGCCAGTCTGCCGCGGTGGCGCGAGGTGTTCGACTTCTTTCTGGCCGAGAGGCTCGACTTTTCACCCCATGCCGCGGTGGCGGCGCTCGGGCGGCACGATCCCCACCACGTGGTCAGCCCGGAGCAGTACGCCCGCACGCTGCTCGAGATGCTCTCGCACTACGTGGACCACCGCCGCGAGCTGGCCATCGCCTCCCTCGACCAGATGTGCCAAGGCGTCGCCGCCGGCGAGGGCCGCACGTGCACCTTCCGCGACTGCCTCGGCGAGTTCCTCGTCATCGACCCGCGCGGCGACATCTTCGCCTGTCAACGCTTCGCCGGCAGACCCGAGTACCGCCTGGGCCAAGTGGCGGCGCGTCCCCAGCTGGCCGACCTGCTCGCCGGCCCGGCAGCCCGCCAACTGGCACGACGCCAAGCGCACGTCGACCGCGCATGCAGCGGCTGCACGCACCACGGCTACTGCCGGGGCGGCTGCCCGCACAACGCGTGGGCCGTCGGCGGCCACGAAGCACTGCGCGACCCGCAGTGCGGGGCGTACCAGATGGTGTTCGACGAGATCCGGCACCGCTTGGTGACAGAGATGGCTGCCGCAGGGAACCTGGCGGCCGTGGCCGCACAGCCATACGCTGGACGGGGTCACCAACTGCTCCGCCAGGGCCCGCTCACCGACCTGGCGCACCCGGACCACCACCCCAGAGAGACGGCGCGGTCCGCCAGGCGGGTGGTCGCCGCCGTGGAGCTGGCCAGGGCGCGCGATGCCGATGCCGCGGCGGCTCGGCTCGTGGCGCTCGGGATCTGCCGCACCCCCGCTTCGGCGTCCGCCTCGCTGGCCTGGATGGTGGAGCGGCTTCACCCTGGCGGACGGCGCCTCGGGAACCTCTATCTCCACGTGACGCTGAACTGTCAACTCGCCTGCCGACACTGCTACGCAGAGGCCGGCGCCGCCCGCGGCACCGAGGGCGAGATGCCTGTTGAGACGGTGGTCCGGTTGTTGCAGCAAGCCGGCAGGGCCGGCTTCCGCAAGTTCATCGTCACCGGAGGAGAGCCGCTCCTGCATGCCCGGCGAGAGACCCTCCTCGCTCGGCTCGCGGACGAGCGACCGCGGCAGCAGGATCTCAGGCTGGTGCTGCGCACCAACCTGGCCCTGTCGATGACCGACGAGGAGCTTCGCCAGGTGTGCGCCGCGTTCGACCAGGTCGTGGTCAGCGTCGATGGTGACGAAGCCGCTCATGACGGCAGACGCGGAACCGGCAGCCATGCGGCCGTGGTCCGCAATCTGGACCGCTACCAGTCCGTTGCCGCCGGCGTGCCGCGGGTGGCGCAGCTCTCCCTGACTGCCGCGCTGCCCGACGACGAGGCGCGCGCCGAGGCCCGCGCCGCCGTTGTGGCGCTTGCGGCCGGGCTTGGTCTTCCTCCGCCGAAGTTCCGGGCCGTCTTGCCGCTCGGACGGGCGGCGGCATGGCCCGACTCGCCGCGGCCGGACGCAGCGGCGTGGGACGACCCACGCGACACCGCACTGCTCGGCTTCCGGCCCACCGCCACCTGTGGCCTCGGGCAGCACCTGTCGGTCGAACCGAACGGTGACGCCTTCCCCTGCCACGCCTGCCGAGCTCCGGGCTTGCGGCTCGGCAACGTGTGCCAACGGGGCCTCGCCGACGTGCTCAGCTCGGCCACCTTCGCGGCTCTGTCCTCCCACACGGTGGACGCGAACCGCCGCTGCCGCGATTGCGAGTGGCGGTGGCTGTGTGGCGGCGTTTGCCGCGCCTGGACCGGTGTGACGTCGCTGGATGACCTCGATGCGGCGCCCCGGGACTGCAGCGCGCTGCGGGCTCGTGCCGCCGCCGTGCTGCGGGCGGCGGAGGAGTATCTGGCTTCCCCTGCAACTGGGAGCGGATGATGCAGATCCTACGGTCGTGGCTCAGGCGTCGCTCGCTTGGCCGCCGGTTGTGCTCGCCGTCGGCCGAGACTCGCGCGCAGGCTGCGGCGGAGTTGGCCGAGGCGCCTGATCCGCGTCTCGGGCACTTGCTGGTGGCCGCCCTGTCGGCGGACGATCCGGCGGTCCGCGGCGCCGCTGCCGCTGCCCTCGGCAGGCTGGCCGACGGGCGCCACGCGGAGCCGCTGGCGCGCCTGCTCGGCGACCCGGACCCGAAGTTGGTGACGGTTGTCGTGAGGGCTCTCGGGGAGCTGCGGCAGCCACCGGCCATCCCACAGCTCACGGCGGCTCTCGGCCGCCCCGAAGTGCGGCTGCGACAGGCGGCGGCAGAGTCGCTCGCCCGGACCGGCGACCCTGGCGCGGTGGACCCTCTCGTTCGGGCGGTGGCGGATCCGGACGCCGCGGTGCACCGGGCGGCGGTCGCCGCTCTGGCGGCGCTCGGCGAAGGCAGCTTCGAGTCCGTGGCATACACTACCGGCGACGACTTCCGGCGGCGAGCGGCCGCTCGCGATGAGAGGGTCCTCCTGGCGCTCCTTGACGCGGCGCGGCGCGGAGAGCTCGCGCGGCGGCGCGACGCCATCAATGTGCTTGCCGGAGTGAGCGACGCGCGGGCGACCGAGGCGATCCTGGAGGCGCTGCAGGACCCTGTCGGGGAGGTGCGGCAAGCTGCCTGCCCGGCACTGGCCCAGACATCTGGGGCAAACGCCGAACCCCTGCGAACTCGCCGGGTGGAGGCCCTTACGGCCGCCGTGGCCGACCCTGACCAGGCGGTTCGTGCGGCGGCGTGCGTGGCCCTGGCAGATCTGTGGTCGCTGCCCGACGAGTCGCTGGCCGTGGTGGTGGGCGCGCTGGGCGACCCGGACACAATGGTGCGGACCGCCGCGTTGGGCGCACTGGCGAAGGTGCGGCGGGGCGGGCCCGGGGACCAGGCGCCGCACTTCATCGGGCACCGCAGCGCCGCCGTCCGCCGGGCTGCGCTCCAGGTCCTGGTCGAGCGGCGCGACCCGCGCGGGTTCCCACCGCTCGCGCAGGCTGTCGACACGGACCCGGAGGCCGACTTGCGCGTCGCCGCTATCGAAGGCTTGGGCGGCTCGGGCGACCAACGTGCGCTGGGTCCGCTGTGGGCGGCGCTCCTGGATTCGGACGCGGCGGTCCGACTCGCCGCTGCGGAGGGCCTTGCCCGCCTGGGTGATGACGGCCCCGGCGCACTCGTCACAGGTTCGCCCGACGACGTCGAGCGGCTCTGCACCGGTGACGATCCGTGGGTCCGCGAGGCCGCTCACCGCGCGGTGGGCTCCCCGCTGCCCGAACGGCGGCTCAACGCAGTAGCCGTCTTGACGGCCCTGGCCGGACCTGACACCGTGGAGCCGCTGATCGTTGCGCTTCGCGACCGCGACCCGGATGTTCGCCGTGCGGCTGCCTCGGCACTTGGCCGGTGCGCCGACCCGCAAGCCATCGACCCGTTGGCCCTTGCGCTGCGCGACCAGGCCGATCCTGTGGCCGTCGCGGCGGCGGAGTCGCTGCAGTCTCTGGGAGATGCCCGGGCCGCGGAACCGCTGAGCCGCGTGCTGCTGGATCCCGGGCATAAC
>JACPDV010000036.1 GCA_016183835.1 Armatimonadota bacterium | reverse complement strand
TCGGGCAGCGGATCATGCAGATGGTGGAGCACCTCGCCTCGCACAAGTCGCAACTGTTCTACTACCTCAAGCTGCTTGGCAAGCCGGTCAACACCATGAACCTGTGGGGCATGTAGCTCACGGCCAGGCGAGCTCGACGCCCTGGTCGCGCAGGACGCCCTGAAACTCCCGCAGGAGCGGCTCCTGCTCCCGCACCGCGCGCGGCGGGACGCCGCTCTGCAAGGCGAACGCCGCCAGGAGCCCCGCGCTCTCGCCGATGTTCCACTCCACCGGGTGCAGCCGGTAACAGCCGTTGGTGAGGTGCGTGGTGCCGATGCTCTTGCACGCCGGGAGCAGGTTCTCCACCCGCACAGGCAGGAGCGCGCCGAGCGGGATGCGGAACGGCAGCGAGGCGAAGTCGATGTAGTTGTCGCCGCCGGTGCTCGGGTGCAGGTCGATGCGGTAGTAGCCGAGCCCCACGCTGTCGTCGAACGGCTCCGCCTCGGGCCGCCCGTGCTGCTCCGCGCCGACGTGCTCCTCGGTGACCGTGAAGACCGCCCGGATCCGCCGCGACTCGCGGATGTAGGGGCACTTGGCCAACCCGTCGCTCGTCCCTACCAGGTCACCTCGGAGATAGAGACCCGGGTAGCCCTCGCCACCGTCCGGCCGCGGCGCCTCGGTCTGGAGCCAGTGGAAGAGGCTCAAGCTGAGCTGCCGCGCGTCGCGCAGGTGCCGCGCCACCACCTCCTCGGGCTGGTCGATGATGGAGCCGGCGAGGTAGTCGTTCTGCGGCCAGTTGGGGATCGACGCCTCCTCCGGCATGACGCCCGCGGGGTAGTGGTCACGGCAGATCACCCGGCGGTAGGGCCACAGGTGTACGCCCGGCCGCGGCGGGTCGCCGGGGAAGAACGCCAGCTCGAACGGCTCCAACGTGACCGGGTGAGAGTACCACCAGCTCAGCAGCTTACCGGGCCAGGGCGGCGTCATCTGCGGCGCGTAGCTGAGCCAGCGGTCGTACTGCTCCGGCGGGTCAAGGACATGCTTGCCGTGGGGATCGTAGCCCATCGCCAGGCACCAGGTGAAGGGCTGCACGTTGTCGGGCCGAGGCGGGCCGGCGGGCGCGTGCAGCTCGCCGGTCTCGTCCTGCGACTCGGTGCCGGAGACGTACTCCACCCCGGCCAGCGGGAGCAGCTCGCCCAGCTCGGTCGCATCGAGCACGATCCTGGCGGTGAGGGTCTCCTCGCGGCCGGTCTCGCGGTCGAGGAGGGTGAGAGCGGTCACGCGATCGCCCTCGGTGTGGGCGGCGACGGGCTTACGGCGGAGGCGCACGTCGAGCCTGCCGACGCTGCGGTGCGGGGCGAGCATCTGCTCGAGCACGGCGAGCGCCACGGTGAACTCGGCGCTGAACTGCCGGCCCGGGTGGCCGGGGCTGAAGTAAGGGTCCATCCGGGCGTGGGGCAGCAAGGGGTAGTGCTCGCGGTAGTAGCGCCGCACGCCCTCGCGCCACTGGCGGTACCTGAGGGTGGAGCCGTACTGCTCGATCCAGGGATGCTCGTCGGGCGGGACGGCCTGGCTGGTGAGCTGCCCGCCGAGCCAGTCGGTCTCCTCGGTGAGCACCACGCGGAGGCCGAGCCCGGCGGCGGCCAACGCCGCGGCGCAGCCGCCGGTGCCGCCGCCGACGATCAGGATGTCCGGGTTGTCCATGCGCGCCCTCCGCCGCCGGGTTCGGCCCTCTGACTCCCTCTCCTTGCCTGAAGCCTCACGAAGCGCAGCGCAAGGCCCCCTCCCCTGCGCAGCGGGGGAGGGACGGGGTGGGGGCCGGCCGGTGCGTCGCAGAGCGTGACCGGCCCCCCTCCCGCCTCCCCCCGCTTCGCAGGGGGAGGAGCCACAGCCGGGGCCGCGGCGCCTTGGTGGAGGGGGTGCCGCGCGGACGTGGGTGCCGGTGCGCCGCGGCGTGTGAACGCCGGCAGCTCGCGGCGGGTACACCCGTCAACCCGACTCTCCGGGGGAGGTCGTGACATGGCACGTTCGCATTGTCTCACCGTCGCGCTCGCCGGCCTGCTCGCGGCCACGCAGGCTCCCGCGCAGACCGTGATCCAGGCGCCCGTCACCGGCGCCTCGCTGTTCAAGAACGGTTTGGCCGCCATCACGCGGGAGGCCACCCTCCCCGCCGCAGGCGAGTACGTGCTCGAGGGCATGCCCGTGCCCATCCACGGCTCCTTCTGGGTCACCCCGCCGCCGAACGGCGGCATCGTGGAGGCCGAGGCCTTCCCCCACCCGCGCACCCGGCAGGCACCGGCTCGCGGCATGGCGGACCTCCTCCGCGCCAACCTCGGCCGCGCCGTGGAGATCCAGACCGCCGAGGGCTGGGTGAGCGGCACCGTGAAGCGCCTGCCGGACCGCATCGTGGCCACGGCGCCGCGGAGCTACAACCGGGGCGACGACGCCGCGCTCCGCTACGGCGAGCCGGTCGTCACCCCGACGCCCGACAACTCCTGGGCCGAGGCGCTGATCCTGGCTACCGACAAGGGTGACACCGCCCTGGCGCTCAACCGCGTGCTCTCCATCCGCGCTCCCGAGCTGGCCACCACTTTCGACGAGACCCGCCCCGGCGGCGCGCTGCGGCTGAAGGTGGACGGCGGCGGCGCGATCCAGATCACCTACCTCTGCTGGGGCCTCACCTGGGCGCCGAGCTACCGCATCGGCATCCTCGACGACAAGTCGGCCCGGATCGAGCTCAAGGCCTCGGTCCTCAACGACGCCGAGGAGCTCAAGGCGGCTCGGGTGCACTTCGTCACCGGCTACCCCAACCTCGCCTTCGCCGGCATCCTCGACCCCCTGTCGCTGCGCGGCGACACCAACGACTTCCTCAACTGGCTCAGCCGGCCGGCCGAGCCGCGACGCAGCGCCTCCATGGCGCAGCAGGTGGCGATGAACGTCTACGACTCCGCCGACGCAGAGGCTCCGGGGCCGCGCGGGCCAGAGGCGCCGCCAGGCGGGCAAGTTGAGGATCTCTTCTTCTACCCGCGCGACGACGTCTCCCTGGACATCGGCGCCCGTGGCTACTACCCGCTGTTGGCGGCGAACGTGCCCTGCAAGGCGCTCTACACCTGGGAGATCGGCTCCAGCCTGGACGACTACAACCGCTGGCGCGGCTACGAGCGGGACGACCGCGGCGCGATCCCGCCGCCGCCGGTGTGGCACGTGCTGCACCTCACCAACAAGACCCAGATGCCCTGGACCACCGGCCCGGCCCTGTCGATGCGGGACGGCCTGGTGCTGGGGCAGGACCTCCTGACCTACACCGGCCGCGGCCGCGAGGTGGACGTGAAGGTCACCCGCGCCGCCAACGTCCGCGCCGAGCACCGCGAGACCGAGATCGCGCGCGAGCGGAGCGCTACCCGGTTCTACGGCAGCGCCTACGACCGCATCACGGTCAAGGGCGAGATGAGGCTGTTCAACGACACCGACCGGGAGATCCGGCTCCGCGTGACCCGCAGCCCGCTCGACGGGGAGCTGGTCTCCGCCGCGCCCGCCGCCGAGTCACGCGCCCTCGCCGAGCGGCTCAACGCGGTCAATCCGCGGCAGGAGCTGCGCTGGGAGCTGAGCGTGAGCGCCGGCGACAAGCTGTACGTTACCTACCAGTACAAGGTCTACGTGCGAGGCTAACCAACAGCGCACCCGGGCAGGGAGGTCCGTCTTGACCCTGGCAGCGGCGGTCTGCGGGTGGGGCCTCGTGGCGCTGGCCTGGCGCCATGGTCTGCACCTGGTCCGTGGGCGCTGCCCGGCGCGCTGGTTCACGCTCGCCTCTCCCCCTCTCGTCGCCGCGGTGTGGTTTGCGGGCTGCGAGGCGTGCGGCGCGGCCTGCCCGGCGCTCCTGCCGGTCGAGCTGGCGCTGCCGCTCTCCCTGCTCGTCTTCGGGCTCCTGGCACTCGCGGCGAGAGCACCGGAGACATGGCTCAGACGCCCGCTGGTGGTGGTGACCGCGCTGGTTACGCTGTGGGTGCTGCCGACGCTGGCCGGGCCGTGGCTGCTGCACACGGGCGTCTGGGAGCTCGACGGCGAACGGCTGCGCGGGGACGTGAGCCAATCGACCTGGTGGAGCTGCGGGCCGGCGGCGGTGGCCAGCCTGGCGCACCACCGGGGCCTGGCGATGAGCGAGGCCGAGGCCGCCCGCGCGGCGTGTACCTGGCCGGGGCTGGGGAGCTTCCCGGCGGGGCTCTGCCACGCTCTGCGCGAGGCGGGGCTCCCCGCGCGGGTGCACTGGGGCTTTCGCCTCGATGATCTCCGGCCCGGTCAGCGCGGCGTGGCCTATGTCCGCGTCTCCGGGCGAGTGATCCACGCGGTGGCGGTGCTGGACGTCGGCGATGACCGGGTGAGCCTGTTCTGCCCGACCTTCGGGCCCTCGCGGGCGCGGCGTGAGAAGCTGGCGGGCGACTGGCTGGGGCTGTTCATCGAGGCAGGATCCGAGCCGCCGGACGGGAACCACCCGGCGAGGGGTGCATGGCCAGCGACGCCAACCAGTCCGCGGAGAGCGCAGGCCGCCGGAGCGCGGTTCTAGCCCTCGCCGCCGCCGCCGCGGTGCTGGCCACCCGGCTGCTCGCCGCACCGCGCTACTTCGAGAACTGGGACGTCTTCGAGTTCGCCCACGCCCTGCGCCACTTCGACCCGAGCTGGAGCCAGCCACACGTGCCCGGGTTCCCGCTGTTCGTCCTCGCCGGCAAGCTGGCCCATCTGCTGGTGCGCGACGAGATCGCCGCGCTGCGCTGGGTCTCGGCGCTGGCCTCGGCGCTCAGCCTGCCGCTGCTCTACCGGCTCGGCCGGCGGGCCGGCGACCGCGAGCGCGCGGCGCTGTGGCTGGCGTGGTGGTGCACGGGGCCGCTCTTCTGGCGCTTCGGCGTGCTGCCGCTGAGCTACACCCTCGAGGCGCTCGTGGCGGTCGGGCT
>JACPDV010000551.1 GCA_016183835.1 Armatimonadota bacterium | reverse complement strand
GCTGACCGTCGGCTCGGCTGCGGCGCGAGGCCGGGCGGCCCAGCCGGTGCTGCAGACGGGCGATGGCGGGAACGGCGCGGACGGGCTGCTCGGCGGGGCGGGCGGGGACGGCGGGGTAATCCGCTTGGAGGCGCCGCAGGGCGTGCTGACGATCCATCAGCGGCCGGGCTTGCTCAGGGTGGGCAACGGCGGGCATGGGGGCCGGGGCGTGGTCGGCGGCCAGGACCTCTTGACCTTCACGCCGCCCTCGGCCCTGCCAATGGCAGGCGGTGATTCCGGCGGGATCGCGGCCACCTGGAGCAGCGTCGTGGGAGCTGAGCTGGTCGACAACCCAAACGCTCCGCCGGCGCAGGCGGTGGTGCTGGAGGAGGGCGTGGGCACGGGCGGGATTGGGGGCGACGCGGGGGACTTCTACCTTGGGGTGGACCCTGTCACCGGCGCCTCCACGTGGCCCGCGCCGGCGCGCTCGGCGGCGCCGCCGACCCGGACCGGGCGGGCGCTGGCTGTAGTGGTCGGCTCGAATGGCGGCCAGGGCGCGACGAGGGGCGGCGACGGGACGGCTGTGAAGATCTCGTACCAGGGCGCTTCAGCGCCGCCGGGTGAGAAAGGCACGTCCGTGAGTGCCGAGGGCGGCAGGGGCGGCGCCGCCATCTTCGGCACCGGTCTCATGGATCTCCTGTGGCCCAGCGAGATGCACGGCGGCGAGGGCGGGAAGGCGGAGGCGGCAGGTGGTGGCGGGGGCGCGGGGGCCGGCTGTGGCGCATACGGCGGCGACGGCGGCGGCGCCTATGCGACGGGCGGCGAGGGAGGGTACGCCCTTGCCGCGCGCGACGAGCTGATGTTCCAGGGCAGGGCCGGCGACGCTCTGGCCCGCGGCGGGGACGGCGGAGCTGGCGGCTCGTGCTGCGACCCGCCCGGCTGGGGAGGAAACGGCGGCAAGGGAGGGGACGCTTGGGCCACAGGTGGCTCGGGCTCGAGCTGGAACCCACCCCTTCGGCATGGCCCGGGTAGCGACGCCTACGCCCTAGGCGGGAGCGGCGGCCCGGGCGGCGATGGGTCACCCCCAGGTGGCAACTACGTCGGTGGCGGCATCGCCCACGCGAAGGGCCCCGGCGGCGATGGCAATCCCTGCCCCGGCGCCGCCCCGCCGCTCCGCGACGAGACGGAGCCCAACGACACGGCCGAGACGGCCACGCCGATGGGCACGGCCGACTTTGGCCGAGGCTCGGTGGACAAGGTGGACGGCGACCCTTGCGACTTCTTTCTGAAAACACTGCCCGCGGGAAGCTACGAGGTGCGCGTGACGCCGGTGGACGGGCAGCTCGGCCTGATCGCCATCTGGCTGGGAACGCAACTGCTCAAGGTCGAGACCGACCTTAGCCAACCGGTGCCCTTCCCCCTCGCGGCCCCCGGTGACGTGAGCATCCAGCTCGGCGCGCCGCAGGCCGACCGGAACGGGTACACCTTCGAGATCCTGAGATTCTAGGCGCCGGGCGGGACAGAGTCGTTCGGCCCGGCGGGAGGAACGGCAAGGGGGACGCTCTGTCGTCCGCTGCTCGCGACGCTGCACGTGGCGGTGGGTGTGGCACTGCTCTTGCTGGTGGCCTGCTCGTCAGGTGAAGCGCCGGCCGGGCGCGTGTTGGCCGGCGTGGTGAACGTGGCCCACTTTGAGGTGGCGCCGGGCGAGCGGGTGCAATGCTCGAGCGACGTGACCGTGCAGTGTCAGTCCGCCGCGATCGCCGGTGAGCTGTACTCCGCCAACGGTCGCCAGGCCGGCGGCGACGCGCCCGACATCGCCATCGAGGCGACCGGCGACATCGTGTTGACCGGCCGGATAGTGACCGGCGGCGGGGCAGGTGGTGCGGAGCAAGGCGGCGACGGCGGGTCCATCCGGCTGACCAGCTCAGGCGGCTCGCTGACCATCGGCTCGGCGGGCGGGGCGCGGGACCGGGCGGTGCAGCCGGTGCTGCAATCGGGCGACGGCGGGAGCGGCGCGGACGGTCTGCTCGGCGGGGCCGGTGGTGACGGTGGCGTGATCCACCTGGAGGCGCCCAATGGTGTACTGACGATCCACCAGCGACCGGGGTTGATCCAGGTCGGCAACGGCGGTCACGGTGGCCGGGGCGTGGTGGGCGGAGACGACCTGCTGACGTTCACGCCGCCGGCGAAGCTGCCGAACGGCGGAGGGAATTCCGGCGGCGTCATCGCCACCTGGAGCACGGTCGTGGGCGCTGAGGTGGTGGAGAACGCAGCGGCTACGCCATCTCAGCGGCTGCTTCTCGGGGCCGGTGCGATCACTGGTGGCAGGGGCGGCGATGCCGGTGACTGCTACGTGGGCGTGGATCCCGATACGGGCGGGTCCACGTGGCCGGCGCGATCCGGATCCAGAGTCGGCCGTGAGGATAAGTACGTCGAGGTGGTCGGCTCCGACGGCGGGGAAGGTGCCACCCAAGGGGGGGCCGGCTCCTCGGTGGATGTCAGCTACTCCGGCGAGCCGGTGTCGACTGGCGTCAGGGGCACCTCCGTCGAAGCGAGGGGCGGCGAGGGAGGGGAGGGCAACTGGCGCAACGGGGTGGGGAGTGACGGCCAAGACCTGCACGGCGGCAACGGCGGAGCGGCCAAGGCGGTGGGCGGCACGGGCGGTCCCGGTGACGGCTGTGGTGCGCAGGGCACCGCCGGTGGCAAGGCCACCGCCCGTGCGGGCCAGGGCTGGGTCAAAGTCGGGGCCATCGGGTCTAACTCCTCAAGTAGTTGAGAACGAGGAGATCGACCCGATGGGCGGAAGCGATTGTAGCACGTTGATGGACTGGTTGCGGACGCTGCCGGACCCGCGCTGCCGGCGG
>JACPDV010000550.1 GCA_016183835.1 Armatimonadota bacterium | reverse complement strand
CGGCGACGAACAGGTTGCCCGCGGCGTCGATGCTGATCCCGCTCATGGAGTCGAACTGCGCCTCGGTGGCCGCCCCGTTGACGTAGCCCTGCAGGCCACGCCCGGCGATGGTGCGCACCATCACGTTGGCCGAACCCACGCCCGAGGCGCCCTCCGGCTGCGCGATGACGGTGGTCTTGGCCTCCAGCGTCACGGTGAACTCGAACGCCGTCACCCCGCTCGGGACGCTGAACACCCACTGCCGCGCGGCGCTGCTGTCCTCCGGGTCGACAACCCCAGTGTACTGCAGGTACGGCGCCTCCCCGGTGTCGGCCAGGTCCGTGGCGCTGGGATTGGGCAGCGGCACCACCCCGTCGGCGTTGGCCAACTGCACCGGCTCCGCCGGCGCCGCGCCGGTAGCGATCCCCAGCGGGAAGAACCCACTGCTCGGGCTTACCTCCCGCACCTTGTGGTTGCTCATGTCCGGCACCCACACGTTCCCCGCCGCGTCCACCGCCCCGCCCGTCGGCCCGTTGAACGTCGCCACGTTCCCCGCCCCATCCACCGACCCCGTGCCCCCGGTCCCCGCCAGCGTCGCCACCTGCCAGCTCGTCGCCGTCGTCCCGCTCGCCGAGCCGTTGTTCTTCAGCGACACCTGCCGCACCCGCTTCCCCGACGACTCCACCACAAGCAAGGCTCCTCCGTACCAGGCGATCCCGCGCGGCGAGTTGAACGTCGCCGCCTCACCGCTGCCGTCCGCCGACCCGGCCAAGCCCGTCCCCGCGATCGTCACCACCTCGCCCGCCGGGCTCACCCGCCGGAGCTTGTTGTTCGTCGCCTCCGCCACGAACAGCGTCCCGTCCGGCGCCAGTGTCACCGCCGCCGGGTTGTTGAACCGTGCCGCCGAGCCCACCGCGTCCGTCGAACCCGCCGTGGCTGCCAGCCCCGCCAGCGTCGTCACCGTGTAGCTGGCCGGGACGAGCGGGTCCACACCCGTCAGCTCGATCCTCCGCAGCACCTGCCCGGTGTACTCGACCACGAAGATCCCGCCGGCCGCGTCCACCGCCACGCCGATCGGGTTGTTGAACGTGGCCACGTTCCCCGCCCCGTTGCCACTCCCCGCCGCGCCGGTGCCCGCCACCGTCGTCACCCGGCCATCCGGCGTGACCCGGCGGATCCGGTGGCCCCCGAAATCCGTCACGAGCAGCGCGCCGTCCACCGGGTTGCGGGCGATCCCCCACGGCGAGTTCAACCGCGCCGCGCTGCCCAGACCGTCGGTGGACCCCGCGGTGCCGTTGCCGGCCAGGGTCGTCACCAGACCGTTCTTGACGGACCGGATGCGGTGGGAGAGGTCGGTCACGTAGGCGGTTCCGTCGGGCGCGCTTGCCACGCCCGCCGGCGAGGTGAAGGTGGCGCTCAGGGCCGCGCCGTCCGTACTCCCCGACGCGCCGCTGCCGGCCAAGGTGCGCACCTGCGTCCGCGGCCGGAGGTCGGTGAAGGCGGCGACGTTGGTGAACGTGCCGAAGATCACCTTGACGCCGGTCGGCGTGCCGTTGGGCAGCTCGCCGATGGGCTCGTTGCGGTGATTCGTGAGGCTCACGCTGAGGGCCTTGCGGCCGACGTCGCCGGGATCGTCGAAGAGCAGGCTGGAGTTGAAGCCGATGGTCGTGCCGGCGAACACGGCGCGGCCGCCGGCGAGCGGCGTCACGTCGACCTTGCCGGTGGGTACGTCGACGTGGAACCGGGCGGTGCCGAGCTCGCCGCGCGGCGGCGGGCTCGGGTTGCCCCCGCCGTCACCGCCGCCGCCAAGGTCCGGCAGACCGGCCTTGCCGCCGCCGCAACCTGCCACGCACGCCAACGCCATAGCGCACACCGCGACTCGCCACATGGCTGCCTCCGACCGCCTGCCCCTGCCCGCCAAGGCGGACCATGCGGCTCAGTGTAATGCGCGCGGCCGCGGCGCCATCCTCCGACGCTCCCACCCCGCGTCAGTGCCCGTCCACGATCCGCTGCAGCAGCCGGATCCGCGTGCCTTGCGAAAGCGTGTACCCACCCCCGCTAAAGCGGTGGGCGCCGCTCGCGGTGATATACAGGTTCGCGTCGGGGTCGACCGCGATCCCCGGCGGAAAGTAGAACGTCGCCGCGGTCCCCAGCCCGTCCTGGTCATACGTCTCGGCGCCCGTTGGAACGTGGCCCGCCACGGTCGTCACCGCGCCGCTGGGGCTGACGCGCCGGATGTAGGCGTCGTCCGCGACGTAGACGTACCCGGACGAGTCCACCCCGATGCCGATGGGGTACTCGAACTGCGCCGCCAGGCCATTGGCGTCATCGTGGTACCCACTGGCGGAGCCGGCGAGGGTCCGCACCTCGCCGATCGGGCTGACCTTGCGGACCCGGAAGTTGCCAAAGTCCGCCACGTAGACGTTGCCGGCCCGGTCCACGGCGAACTGCCTCGGACTGCTGAACCGCGCTGCGGAGCCGAGAGAATCGGTGTTGCCGGGGGTCGCCGCGGTGGAGCCGGCCAGCAGGCTGACAAACCAGCTCGTCGCCAGGCTCGGGTCGGCGCCCACCAACTGCAGGCGGCGGATCCGGTGGCCCGAGTACTCCGAGACGTAGACCATGCCGCCTGGCGCGATGGCGATGCCCAACGGTGCCTGGAACCGAGCCAGATCGCCGGTGGTGTTGTCGACGTAGGTAGAGGAAGGGGCCAGGCCAGCGATGGTGCTGAGCGTCCAGGAGGACGGGTCCATCGGGTTGGAGCCCGTCAGACGGATCAGCCGGATCGTGTGGTTGAACGTGTCCGCCACGAACACCCGGGTGCCGTCGGGCGTCACCGCCACGCCATAGGGGTTGGTGAACCTCGCCACCGTGCCAAGCCCGTCCGCGCTGCCCGCACCGCCGCCCTGGACCCCCGCCACCGTGCTCACGAACCCGTCGGGCGTGACCCGGCGGACCGCGTCGTTGTTGGTGTCGGCGACGAACAGGTTGCCCGCGGCGTCGATGCTGATCCCGCTCATGGAGTCGAACT
>JACPDV010000549.1 GCA_016183835.1 Armatimonadota bacterium | reverse complement strand
CCCGCATCCCCGCGGTGACGTTCAGGTCGCAGCCGGTAACGTGGCGCGCTTCGTCGCTGGCCAGGAAGACGCACGCGGCGGCCATGTCTTCCACCGTGGTGAACTCACCCATCGGCAGGTTCCTGGCCATCTCCGCCATCGCCTCGCGATCACGCCCCTCCAGGAGCTGCGTCTCGTACTCCTTCTCGGTCAGCACCCAGCCGACGGTGACCCAGTTGACCCGGATCCGGTCGCGGGCCAGCATCCGCGCCAGGTTCATGGTCAGGTTGTAGAGCGCGCCCTTGCTCACGCCGTAGGGCAGGAGCGTCTCGCCGGTGAGGAAGGCGTTGCCCGAGCCCATGCTGAGGATCACCCCGCCGCCGCGCTCGCGCATCCGCGGGATGGCCGCCTGGCAACAGAAGAACGGCCCGCGCAGGTTGGTCTCGAGCATCGCGTCCCAGAACTCAGCGTCCACCTCGAGCAGCGGACGGCGGGGGAAGATGCCGGCGTTGTTGACCAGGATGTCCAGCCCCCCGAACGCCTCGGCGGCGCGGTCGATCAGCCGCCGGCAGTTGTCGGGGTCGCGCAGGTCGGTGCGCTGATAGACCGCCTCGCCGCCGGCCTCGACGATGCTCCGGGCGATGGCTTCACCCTCGGCCGCGCGCCGGCCGCTGATCACCACGGCGGCGCCTTCGGCGGCGAACGTGCGGGCGATGCACTCGCCGATCCCCGAGGTGGACCCGGTGACGACGGCGACCTTTCCGGCAAGGCGGGACGGCATGGACGGCTGCTCCGCCGGCGCGTTCGGCGAGGCCGGCGGCGATCCTGCCGCGCCGCGGGCTACGGCGCCGGCTGCCAGCCCTCGCGGAGCAGCTCGTCGAAGTGGTCGCGGCGGAACTGGAGGTTCTTCAGCGCGTCGTCGAGCAGCTTGTGGTCCTTGCCCATGGTCGTTTCGAGCAGCGCCCTCAGGTCCGCGTCGCTGATCCGCTTCACGTCGCCGGCGACCTTGCTCACCTCCTGGAGGGTGATCAGGTGGTCGAGGTCGCCGACCGCCTTGGCGGTGGCGGGCCGGGGGTGGTTGCGATAGAAGTCGCGCCACACGCGGGCCCAGTCCATCATCGCGTCGCCGGTCGGCTGGAGCGCCGCCCGGCCCAGCCAGAACTCCAGCGGCTGCGGCATCGTGCCGAGCACGGCCTCCCCGGCATCGATCGCCCACACCCGGCCCATCCCGTCGACCAGGTAGTTCTGCAGGTGGACGTCGAAGTTGCCCATCAACACGCTCACCGCCCGGTAGCGGGCGATCTGCTCCTTCAGCGCAGCGCGAGCACCCTCCGAGAACTCCTCCACGGCCTTGGTGGTGGGGATGTTGCGGATCAGCACGCCCTCGTGCTGGATCACCTTGCCCGCCGCGTCGGCTTCGGGCAGCGTGAACGCCTCGGCGTGGGGCGCGCGGAGACCCAGCCGGCGCGCGATGCGGTTGTACAGCAGCTCGGCGATGGCCTGCCCGTCGTCGGGGTTGTAGCCACTACCGGAGTTGCCCTTCGGCTTCCAGATGCCGATCTTCTCGCCGTTGGCGTCGGTGACCCAGCGCGCGCCGGTCTTGCCCTCGCCGACCAGGGGCGAGTCCGCGAAACTCCGCGCCGCCAGCTCCTTGCGCTGGGCGTCGGTGAACGGCTGCATCGCCTCGTCGATCTTGTCCGCGGCCCGCTTGGCGATGGGCAGGGCCTCGCGCTCGGCGATCTGGGCCTGCATTCGCGTGGCCGCCGCCGCCCGGCGGTAGCCCTCCAGCGCCTCGAGGCGCACCTCGTTGGTCAGCCCGGCGTCGCGCACCACCGCGCCGTAGTGGCTCAACGCCTCGTCGAACTTGCCGGCCCGCATTGCCGCGTCGCCCTGGCTGAGCGACGGTCTGGGGGGCTCGCCGCCGCCGCCGCCGCGACCGCCGCCACCGCCGCCACCGCCGCCACCGCCGCCACCGCCGCCGACACCGCCACCACCGGCGCCACCGCCACCACCGCCGCCACCGCCACCCCCACCGCCGCCGGTCTGCACCGTACCGCCACCCGCGCCACCACCGCCCGTCTGCACCGTGCCGCCGCCGGCACCCTCACCGGTCTGAACGGTGCCGCCCTTGGCGGTGGACACTCGCTGCTCTCCCGCGCTGGCCCACGTGTCGTTCTCGACCGCCCCGGTTCGCGTCGGCCGGGTGTCGGATGGCTTCACCGGCTTCTTCGCGGCGGTGCGCAGCGCCTCTTCCGAGGCCGCGGTCTCCTGCGCCGCCAGGGCTGTCTGCGACTCGATCCGGGCGGCGACGTTCTCCGCCTCGAGCGCCAGATCGGCCTCGCCGTTGAGCGCCAGCCGGCCAGACCGGCCGAGGGTCTCCGCGCCGTCGGCCGTGCCCTGGAGCAGGTTGCCACCGCCGGCCACCGCCGCGGCGCGCGCCTCGGCCGCCGCAGCTTCGGCCGTCGTCGCGGCCCGCTCCAGGGCGCCCCGCTCCGCCTGACTCAAGGTCTGCCCTGCGGCGACGCGCTCCACTCCGGCGCGGATCTCGGCTCGCGCGGTCTGCAGGATCTCGTTGGTCGCCTGCCACTTCGCCCGGGCCTGGCCCATCTGCTCGGCGGTGCGGGTGAGCATCTTCTCCTCCGCCGCCTGCGCGTCGGCCAGCGGGCTGCCGGCCAACATCACCAGCCCCTGGCCGATGAACTCCCCCAGGTCGCCGCCGAGGGCGTGGCCGATCTTGCCCCCCGCCTCGAACATCGCGATCTGGGCCGCGGCCTCCGTCAGGCCGGTGCCGAACCGCACCAACCCCGGGGCTTCGTAGCGGAGGTAACGCAGCGATTCCATGCCGCCGGCCAGCGCCTTGCCGGCCTTCGTCCGGCCGATGAAGCCCGCGATGGACTGCATCGATGGCCGAGCGAGGACCCAGTCGCGCACGGTGAAGGCCTCGACGCCAGGGGCAAACGCCGTGGCCATGCCCTCCGGCACGCCCAGCTTGGTGGCGAACCGCGCCAGCAGGCCTGGCTGACCCGCCTGGGCGTACCGCAGCACCGCTCCCGGGCCCAGGAAGAGCACCGCGTTCTTCACGTTGATGGCGTCGGCGGCGTACTGCAGGATCCCCTGGTCGAACTCCGAACCGCCGTAGTACGCGCGCCCAAGGTCGACGTCGAACTGCTCCCGCGACTGCGCGCTGAGCAGCCGCTCGACATCGGCGTTGCGGTAGGCCGACTGCACGGCCAGGGCCAGCACCTCGGCCTGCTGGTCGGTGAGCGGCGGGGCCTTCGGCGCCAGTTCGCCCATTTTGGCCTTCAGTTCGGTGGCCGACAGGAGCCGGATCTCCTCGAAGCTCAGGCCCTTCCCGCGGAGGCGGAGCATCAACTCGATCCCGTTGTGCTCCATCACGGAGCGATCCACGGCGTTGGCGTGCACCTGCTCGAGCAGATTGAGCCGGCCGGTCCAACTGTCGATGGTGCCCGACAGCCCGTGGAAGAACTGCTTGAAGTAGCTCTCGCTCACCCCGCTCTCGAAGTCGGTCCAGGCCTTGTGCACCGACGCGCCGTCGCCGACGGCCTTGGCCGAGATCATCCGCAGGTAGCTGGCCTCCAGCGACGCGCCGAAGGTCTGAAAGCCCGCGTTCTGGGGGAACAACTGCTGCCCCAGCCGCGCCGCGTAGAGGGCTGACCGGCCGTCGCCCCGCTCGGTGTAGTCGGCGATGCGGAGCATCAGCGTGGGGGCGTAGAGCGGGGAGCCCTGCGCCACCTTCACCGCTTCGCGCTGGAACTCGTCGGACCGGCCGGCGGAGAGGAGCAACTCCATACCGCTGAGCTGCCGCTTCTGCGCCACGGTCTCGCGCAGGGCGACCAGGGCCTTCTGGAAGTCGGGGAACTTGTCGCTCTCCGCGATCTTCGCCTCGAGGTTGCCCGCCAGGTCCTCCCACTTCTTCTGCGCCGCGGCGAGCAGCGCCTCCTGCTCGGCCACCAGCGTCTTGATGTCCTTCTCTTTCTCCGGGATCAGCCCGTCGAGGTAGGTCTGCAGCGAGCCGCCGGCGGTGGCCCGGCCGCGGCTGTCGCGCAGCTCCTTGAGATACTGGCGGAGGTCCTTCAGCTCGAGGCTGCCGGTGCGCAGGGCGCCCTTGAGGCTGAACATGTCGCGCTCGAGGTCGTTCAGCGCGTTGAGGAAGGTGTGGAGCCACTCCAGGGCGGCGAGGTAAGCTTCGCGCTCGGATTGCGGCTTGGCCGCGGCCGGCCCGACGAGACTGAGGCTGGGCCCCGTGCCGACCCGCTTGCCGTTCTCGTCGATCACGGCCGAGCCCTGCTGGCCCAGCACGGGACGCCCGTCGTCGGCTGCGCCGGCGGCGGTGAGGAGCAGCGGAATGAGCCACGCGAGACCTAGTCGGTGACGGTGTGACATGGCGGCGTCTCCCTACCGTCCAGCGTTGAACCGGGCGTTGTCGGCGATGCTGATGGTCGCCAGCCAGCGCTCGCCCGGTCCGTCGGGGTTGGCCCCCAGGCAGGTGGGGTCGGTGACCAGCACGCCCTGGCCGAACTGGAAGCCGTACCACGGCCGCATCCCCTCGGCGATGACCGTGACGTAGAAGGTCTGGCCGGCCTCTCCGCGATCGGGAGTGACGCTCACGATCCGCGTCGGCGCGGGCGGCTTCTTCGGCCGGGCGACGATGGCGTCGTTGACGCTCACTCCCTGGTAGCCGCCGGCCAGGTTGATGCCCTTCAGCCCGCGCTTCTGCAGCGCGCGGGCCAGGCCGAGGGAGTCGGTGAACGGGCCTTCCACCTGGTCGACGCTGTAGCCGAAGGTGCCGCCCGTGCCGTCCGGGATGGTGACCCCGCCGTCCTTCGGCTCGCTGGTCACCATCATCCAGAAGTCATCCTTGACCGGGCCGTTGTAGGTGCCGTGCCCGGTGGCGTGGACCATCCACTGCTGCCCGAACCGCTTGACCGGCACGATCTGGTGGTCGAGCATGAGGCGGATCTCGGCGCCGAGGTCGTAGCCGCCGTACCCCACCACGGCCGCGTGCGGGCTGCGGGCGAGGTGGCAGAGCACGTCCTTCCCGTTGAGCTTGGCCTTGACCGTTTCGCGGGGCTCGGCGTTCGGGTGGTAGCCGATCACCACCTCCTGCAGCTTGCCGAGCACCGCGTCGAGCGCCTGCTCGTAGGCCACGAAGCGGCGGCCGAAGTAGATCGGCTCCTTCTTCACGGCCTCCTCGCCGGTGCCGGACCAGATGGTGTCGCGGGCCTTCACCGGCGTCTGCAGCTCGATGCGGGTGCCGATGTGGAGCCACTGGCCAGCGGTCATGTAGACCACCCAGTCGCGCAGCTCGGGCGGATCGACGATGGGCTGCACCCCCAGCACCTCGGCGCCGTGGTCGCGGGCGTTGTCCGGCACCTCGGCGGCCACCACCTCGGGAGTGTACTGGTTGCCCGGTGGCCAGAGCTTGACCTTGGCCACCCCGCGCCGGCGCAGGGCGCGCGCCAGGCCGAAGTTGTCGCGGTAGGGCCCCTCCCACTCGTCGCACGTGTAGGTGAAGGTGCCGCCGTAGCCGTCGGGCATCCAGAACCGGCCCTTCGGTTGCCAGGCCGGGTCTTCGGCAGGCTCGGCCGAGAAGAGGATCCACTCGTCTTCCTTGACGACCCCTTCCAGGGTGCCGTGGCCGGTGATGTGGATCAGCCACTGCCGGCCGAAGCCGCGGCGGGGGGTGATCCCGTGCTCCTTGAGGATCGCCTTCTCGGCGTCCACCTGGTACTCCATGGCCTTGGGCAGGAAGTCGTCCTGCGTCAGCCCGCCTTCGAGCTGCAGTCGGTAGGGCTGGCCGTCGAACATCGCCTCCACGACGTCGTACGGCGCGGCGAGCGGGGAATAGAGCATGCGCACCCGGCTCAGCCGGTCGCAGAGGAAGTCCAGCGCCTCGGCCCGGCTGGCAAAGCCCTCGCGGAGGATCGTCTTGGGCAACGGGTCCTCGGACTGGCCGCCGTGGATCTCATCGCGCATCTTCCACGGCCGGGCCACGTCGCCCCGCCGGCCGACCCGCAGCCAGCCCACGCCGCTGCTCCAGATCACCCAGTCGTCCGGGTCCGCCTCGCCGGGCGGGGGGCCCGGCCGGCCGCCGGACGGCAGGTAGGTCAGCTTGAAGTGGTGGAACCGAACGCGGGTGGCCGGCTGCACTACCGCGCCCTCCAGCGCGTTCGTGAAGCCCAGGTAGAGGCGGAGCGAGCCGCCCTTGACCAGGCTGAACTGCTGCAGCGTGTCCACCACGGCGCCGTCGGCGCAGACGGCCTGCACATAGGATCCGCGCCGCACGATGCGGAGGATGCCCTCCGTCTGGCCGGCCAGCACGCTCGCCGGGTAGCGCCGCACCGGGCCGACGAGCTGCACGGCGCGGAACTGGTCGAGCGGGCCCTCCCACTCGCGGGAGACGCCGATCAGGCCGGCCCCGCCATCCGCCTCCGCCTCCTCCACCACGCCGAAGGTGGCGGCCAGCCCGGCGCCGAGCCCGCCCGGCCATTCGAGCAGCGTGAAGTGCACCTCCGCGTCGAAGTCGCGGCCGATGGTCTCGCGCGTCCGCAGCGCGACGCTGGCGGCAGTGCCCTCCGGCGCGGCGAGGGTCAGGGTCTCCGCGTCCCAGGCGCACGAGGCGCCCTGCGAGACGAAGCCGTCCCACGCCTCGGGCCGGAGGTGAACCTCCGCCTGGGCGAAGGCGGGCACCAGGGCGGCGTGGAGGCCGGCGAAGAGGATGGCCAAGCGCCACGGCATGGGCGGTCTCCGCTCGGGCGCCGCGCCCCGGCCGATCGAGGGGACGGCGACCGGACTCAATATACGGCATTACGACGCGGGCCGGCACGGCGTTCCACCGCCGCGCTAGGACGTGTGGCCGGCCGGGCGCTATAATCCGCGGGGGAGCAGCCTGAACATGGGTGAAACCGAGGCCGGGACGGCGCGCGGGTGGGTGGAGCCGCTGCCGGAGCAGCAGCCGGCCGACCTGCCGCCCAAGGAGCTATCGTTCTGGAAGCTGGCCGGACCCGGCGCCGTGCTGGTGGGGCTGTCCATCGGCGCCGGCGAGATCGTGGTCTGGCCGCGGCTGGTGGCTCAGCATGGCGAAGGCATCGTCTGGGCGGCGGTGCTGGGGGTGTTCATCCAGCTCTGGATCAACCTCGAGGTGGGCCGCTGGACCGTCTGCACCGGCGAGAGCGTGTTCACCGGCTTCCGCCGGCTGTGGCTCGGCACCGCGCCGCTGTTCATCCTCTTCACCATCCTCGGCTGGCTGGCGCCGGGCTGGGCGCGGGTCTCCGGCTCGTCGCTGAAGGCGCTCCTCGTGGGGCCGGACGGGTGGGGCTCCGACCCGGCGTGGACGGGGATCACCTTCGCCCTGGTGGTCCTGGTCCTGTTCGGGCCGAAGATGGTCTACCAGTCGGTGGAGAAGGTGATCGAGGTGTTGGTGGTGATCGTCGTGGTCGGCCTGATCTGCGTGGCCGTGGCGGTGGGCACCGGCGATTCGTGGCGGGCGCTGGGCACCGGGCTCCTCAGCGTGGGCTACGTGCCGGCCGGGCTCGACGTGAAGAAGCTGTTCATCGCGGTGGTGTTCGCCGGTGCCGGCGGGACCGCCAACCTGTTCTACACCTTCTACCTGCGCGACAAGCAGATCGGCATGGGCGCCCGCATGCCGATGCTGCAGAACCCGCTCCGCGGGCGGAGCGAGGCGATGCCCGCCGCGGGCTTCCGTTTCACCGAGACGGCAGAGAACGTGGCCCGCTTCCGCGACTGGTTCCGCTACGTGTGCCAGGACCAGTGGCTGTTCTTCTTCTTCCTCAATGCGCTGACCATCCTGCTCTTCATCTTTGGCTCGCTGGCGGTGCTGTACCCGCAGCACATCGTGCCGGCCGAGGGCCGGCTGATCTGGGACGAGGCCGCGGTCCTGGGGCAGGTCTGGGGCCGCTTCGGCACGACCGTGTTCCTCCTGGTGGGGTTCGCCACGCTGTTCAGCACGCAGCTCGCGCTGGTCGACGGGGTGGCGCGCTCGCTGTCGGACATCGTCTACACCAACTTCCGGCACCCCCGGCGGCGCGAGCTGAGCTGGTGGTACATG
>JACPDV010000537.1 GCA_016183835.1 Armatimonadota bacterium | reverse complement strand
GCGCTTCGAGGCACCACTCGCCGCCCCACCGCGCCACCGAGTCGCGGGTGCGCCGGAGCGCCGCCCCCGCGTCATCGCCCCACGGCTGGAGCGGGCCGAGGCCGGCCTCGAAGTCGCATTGCAGGCGTGGCGCCGAGCCGCCGGCCAGCGCCGGCGGATCGGGCGGCGTGGTATCGGCCTTGCGGTCCGGCGTGAAGATGAGCCGCAGCGGCGCGGCCCGGTTGCCGGCGCGGTCGGACGCCGAGACGACGACCTCCACGGGCTCGCCCGGCACAGGCTGCAAGCCGGCTTCCCGCAGGTCCAGCGTCAGCCTGCCCTCGGCGGGCCGCCAGCGCAGGGCGCGGTCCCCTACCCCGAAGCGCCGGTCGGCGAAGCGCATGGCGATCGAGCGCTCATCCGCGCCCGCCGGTCCCACATCGCTGAGCCCCACGGCCAGCACCGGTCCGAGCCACTTCGCGCCGGGCCGTGGCTCCCTCGGCTCGAGCGCGGGGGCACTGACGTCGAAGGCCACCAGGTCGGTCGTCGAGGCTGAACCCGAGGCCAGCGTGACAGCCGCGAGGCCGCTTCGTTGCGGGCTGATCCGGTGCGCGGCGCGGCCAGCGCGCCGGTCGTGCGTGACCAGGCAGCCGGGAGCCTTGACGCTGACCTCGCGGGACGTTCGGACACTGACTGCCGTCGAGGTGACCCCGCCCAGGTAGACATTGTCCAACCGCCAACGCGCATGAGCCGGATTGCCGCCGATCCCCGCGCGCAGGTACTCCGGGGCCGCGTACGCGGCGAACTCAAGCGCATCCAGGATGAGTGGAGTCCGCCCCGGGAGATACGGGACCAGCAGGCCCAGTAGGTCAACCTGCGCCCTGTGCCAGCGGCCGTCCGCGCCCGCTTCGGCGATCCGCCCGACATCCTCGCTGCCGGGCGCCGGCTCCGCTGCTCCGGACAGCGCCACGCGATAGCGCTGGCCTGCCACCGTCGCGAAGAGATCCACGTGAACGTCCGCGGGCATCGCATAGTCGAAGGCGAGCAGGGAATGCCCGCGCAAGTCCACGCCCGCGAACGGCGCCGCCAAGGCGACGCTGCCACCGGCGCACGGATTCGACACTTCGAGGCACACGTCACCGCCGGGCTTGTCCCGCTCCGCAAGCGCCACCACGCACGAGCCCGGTGCGGCGGGCCGCCAGCCGTCGAGCCCCTGCTCGAAGGTGGTGGCGCGGTGCGGCAGACCGATAGGTGGCACCGACAGGCCGGGGCGGGGCCGGACGTTGGTCGAGTGAGGCAGCGGTGGCAGCACCTGTTCGGCCGCCCGGTGGTAGATGCGGGCTCGAGCGACGGTGATCGCCTGGTTGAGGGTCCAGATGCCGACCGCGCCGCTCGGCAGCGGGTCCGGATCGTCGAAGCTGGCCGTCAGCTTCCCGTCCACCAGCAGCCGCACCGTACGGCCGATCCTCTCGGCGCGGATCCGCCACCACTCGTTGTGCAGTTTGTGAAAACCCTCGCGACCGATCGCCCCGCCCAGTGAGTCGAGGACATCGGGCACCACGATGCCGGGCACCTTGGCTACCAACTCGCCGCGGCGGAAGATCCCGGTCGCGGAGTTCCCCCAGCCGGCATAGACCAGCGAGTACCCGCTGCCCGGGGTGCCGTCCGAGCCCGCGACTGTGACAGCAAGGTTCCCCGGATGCCGGTAGAACGGCGCCCAGGGCTGGTCCATGGGGATCCCTGCGAAGAACTCGACCACGACGTCCCCGGTGAACCGCCGGCGGGTCCAGATGGAAGCGAGGTCCTCGGCGCGCCCCTGGAACCACGACCAGCGCGGCGTGCAGGCCCAGCGATTGGACACCCCCCACTCGCCGCAGCCGATGGTCCAGTCGGTCGGCGCGGAGCGAAACGTCGAGTCGATCACGTTGCGCGAGAGGATGGCGAGCCGACCCACCTCCCCGCGGGCACTCGGGGCTGTGAGGCCCACCTTGCCTGCGGCGGGCACGGTGGTCCTGAAGCTCGCCGCCGCTTCGTCGCCCAGAAGCGCCTCGATCGTGTCGCCGATCCGGCGCAACGTCACGGTGGCGGGCAGCTCCGGCATCGCGACCGTCTTCTGAGATCGGGTCTCCAGGCCCTCGCGCAGGACGAGTGCGAGCTGCCCGTCTGGCGCTCGCGCGAGCTCCAGGTGGCAGCCCTGCGCCACGCTGGTGCAGGGACTGAGCGTATCCGCCCCCGCGGGCACGCAGAGGTGCAATTGCGCCTTGTCTCGCAGCGCACCCTCGGTCACCTCCCACGAGAGCGACACATCGCCCCAGTAGTGCCCGGTGTGCCACACGCCGTCGCCGCCGGCCAGCCACTGGTCGCGCTCGTCGGCCCACTCCTGCATGTACTGGTCGCCGATGAACGCCTGCGCGCCCGGGTCGGCGAGCTGCGCCTCGCTCGAGAGCAGCACGGGCCGCTGCGTCTCGCGCGGTCCGGAGTACGCCTCGACGTCATCGAACGCTACCGGCTGCGGCCCGGCCACCCACAGCGCGATCTTCCCGTGCGCCAGGTCCGGGGCCTCCGCGGCGACCAGCTCGACCCCATCCAGCGCACCAGTCAGCCGTCCGCCCACGCCGCTGAGCACGAAGCGATGCCAGTCTTCCGGCTGGACCGCCGCCGGAGCCTCGGCGAGGACGCTCTCCCGGCCCACACCGACTCGGACCAACTGCACCACCCCGGCGGACCCGTGCCGCGCGATGGCGCGCAGCAGATAGGCTTGCCCGTCCGGCTGGCAGGCCAGCCCGATGCCGAAACCGTTGGCGCCGCGCGAGGGCCGCACCGACGCTTCGACCGTCAGGTCCTCCCAGAACCAGTGTCCGGCGGCGGTCACGGCGGGATTGGACCCGGTCGCGCTGCCGAGGAGGGTGAACGCATTCGCGCTGTAGCGCGCCGACTCCAGCTGCGCAATCCGCCACTTCCCGCCCACGTTCGTCCAGGCCGAGGCCTGGTCGGGCGTCCGCATGAAGTCGTCGCTGAACAGGATCTTCTCGATCGGCTGCAGCAGGATCTCGTCCAGGACAGCAGCCGGGGCGCCGATCACCCCCCAACGCCCTCCATCCGGCAGGTCGGCGCTCCTCCGCAGCACCGTGACGGCATCGTAGGCAACCGCAAAGCCGCCCTGCGGGCGCTTGATCACGACCCGCCCGCCCGCGACCGGGAGTGGCACCGCCGCCCGTGCCAGCTCGGCCGTCCGTCCGCCCCGCCGCAGCGTGACGACCACCGCGCGGGGGCCAAGGTCGAAGACCAGCGCCTGCCCCGCCCCGTCGTCGTGCAGCACGATGTCAAGACCGTCGTGCGCGCGAACCACGCCCGCGGGTACGGACAGGACAAAGGGCGCCTGGCACCCTTCGTCGCTCAGGACCCGGACGGACTCCGCTGGTTGAGCTCCAGTTGCCGCGCTCAGCAGGACGATCGCCAGGACACAGCCCACACCGCGGGTGCTGCTGACCATGTAAGCCATGTCTCCGGTCCGTATTGTGACCTCTGCCCCGCCTACCACTGCGCCGGGAGGAACTCCTTCACATTCGACGCCGTGATCACTTGCTTGGCCAGATAGTACACCGGCCGGTCGACCGTCTGCCCGCCGAACCACCGCGCCGCGATCTCGATCGGCAGCGCGCCGTCGCCCTCCGCCGACTGGTACGTGATCGCATGCACCTCGCCCTTCGCCACGTACTCCAGACCCGTCCGCGACGCGCCGGCCGAGACGCAGACCACGTCCGTCCTGCCCGCGTCCGCCAGCGCCTCGCAGATCCCCACCTGCGCCTTCGAGTCGTCGGCGCTGACGATCCCCTTGAGACCGGTCCCGTATTTCTTCAGCCACGCTGCCACCTGCGTCTTCGTCTCCTCGGTCTTCAGGTCGGTCGACTGCATGTCCAGGCAGCGCATCTGTGGCGCGATCTTCTTCAGCTCCGACGCCGCGCCCCACGTGCGCGACAGGTAGCAGCTCGTGCCGGCCACGTGGCGGATCACGCAGTAGTCGCCCTGGTTGTTCATCCTCTTCGCGAACTCACGGGCCAGCATGCGGAACTGCCCCCAGTCGTCCGGGCCGGTCCAGGTGATGACGTAGCGCATCCCCTCGTCCACCGGCAGCAGGTTGCTGGCAATGATCGGGATCTTCGCCTCGTAGAGCCGCTTCAGCATCGGCACGCAGCCGTTGGAGTCCACCGGATTGACGATCACCAGGTCGGGCTTCATGCGGATCACCTGCTCCACCTGGTCGGCCTGAACCTTGTTGTCGTTCCCCGCCTCCATCGTTGTCAGGTCGATGCCATACGCCTCCGCCACGCGCCGCATTCCGTTGCAATAACCCGTAAAGTAGGGATGATCCATGTACTGAATGCTGATGACCTTCTTGCCTTGCGGCCCAGTGCG
>JACPDV010000536.1 GCA_016183835.1 Armatimonadota bacterium | reverse complement strand
GCAGGTCAAGCGGCCGGCCGAGTCCGATGAGACCACCGCCTGGGACCATCTGGTCAGCGCGCTGGGCGAAGACGAGAACCTCGCCGAGGCGCTCGACGACCTCCTCCGCAGCGATGAGGTGAGCCTGAGCTGGTTCGGGGAGACCAAGGGCGCCGCCGGGGCCGAGACCATCCGCGCGCAGGAGGACGGCTTGGCGATGGATCGCGGGGCGGTCACCGAGAGCGACAGCATCGAGGGGCTCCTGGCCCGCCTCGAAGACGCGCCCGACGACCAGAACCTGACCCTCAGCATCGAGAACAGCCTGACCGTGGGCGAGGCCATCGCCGCCGCCGGCGACATCAACGACACCGTGGTCGACCTGTTCGAGAAGCTGATCGGCCTCTACCGGGCGTGCGCCGGGTAGGGCGCGCTCCCGCACGCCGATCCACGCGTTACCGGATGGTGTGCACCAGGTTGTGTCCAAACGCCGGTGTGGGGCGGGCGCCCTCGCCCGCCGCTTCTCCACCGGGCAGCTCCCAGAGCGGATCGCGGGCGAGGGCGCCCGCGCCACAAGTGGTTGGCGGGAGGCATTTGAACACAGTCAGTAGCCCGCCCTACTTGATCAACACCGCCGCCGTGCCGCGCGGCGGCAGGTCGAGGTGCAGCTTCCCATCGCGCAGCTCGAAGCGCCGCTCCTGCACCTCGCCGACCCGGCCGCGCCCCTGCCCATCGGCCATCAACCAGGGCTCCAGCGCCTGAGTCTCTTGCCCGAGCTGCTTCAGCGTGCCCCACAGCACGGGCTGCTTGTCGGGCAGGTAGCCGCCGAGCGTCCACGGCCAGCCGCCGGCCGCCTTCTTGGCCGGGTCGTATCTGGTGTAGACGTGGTAGCAGTAGGCCAACATGCCGCGCGCTCCGCCGGCCAGCGCCAGGTACCAGAGCGAGCGCATCTCGTCGGGCGTGGGGGTCAGGTAACTGGGCGGCTTGTCGAGGCCCTCGATCACGTCCCAGCCGAAGGTCTGCGGGATGTTGATCACCGCCTGCCGGCCCGCCACGGCGCTCCAGGCGTGCTCCATGCGGTCTGCCACGTGGGACAAGGGGCGCCGACGGTCGAGCACCACGTAGGGGTCGATCATCAGGATGTCGGAGCAAGCGGTGTAGAGCCCTTCCAGCGCCGGCTGGTCGATGCAAATGGTGACCGGATGGTAGGGATCCTCGGCCACCACGGCGTCGTAGACCGCTTGCAGGTCCTGCGGCGACTGCCCGGGCCGAGCCGGCGACGGCTCGTCGATCAGGTAGTAGCCCAGCAGACCGGGGCTGCCCTTGACCAGGCCGATGCCGGCGCGGAGCTTGTCGGCATCCAGCTTTCCCGGCTCGAAGGGCACGCTCACCACGCCCATCAGCCCGGCCTCCGCGGCATGGTCGAGCCAGGTCTTCTGCCACGCCGGGTCGCGGTTGTAGGTCAGGACGGTGTTGTAGCCCGCCTCGGCGATGTGGGTGAAGTGCGCCGGCTCGTCGGGCACGCCGTAGAAGCCGCGGGCGAAGAACGGCTTGCCGTCCACGCGCAGGCGTTGCTGGTCGTCGACGTACACCTCGTGCGGCGTGCCGCGCGGCAGGACGGTGAAGGCCGTCTCCGTCGCCAGCTCGCCGAGCGGTCCGGTCGCAGAGACCTGGATCCGCGTCCGGCCGGGCGCCTTGATCGTCAGCGTCAGCGAGGCGCCGGGCGGGGCCCCGACGCCCGGGCCGAGCACCGACGAGCCGCCCGTGCCGGTGGTCTCGGTGACCTTGGATCTGGTCTTCTGCAGCACGGCCGGAGTCGCGTTGAGCCGAAGGAGCACCCGCAGCTCCCGGTCAGGCGACGTCGCGAAGATGGTCTGCCGGTACCGCGGCTTGACCACCTCGATCTCCAGCGGCGGCGGAACGGTCAATGGAAGCGCGGCCACCACCCCGCCGTCGGGATCGCCGGTCAACACCAGTTGGAGCCCGTCGCCCGCCCCCGCGGCGAAGCTGAGCTGAGCCTCGCCGGTGCCCTTGCCCACCTGTTCGGCGGCCGTCTCGCCGCCGAGCACCGCGACCGTCCAACCCGTCTCCGCCGGCAGCTTCACCGCCGCGCGCAGAGTCACACGGCCCGGTCCCTCGAAGAGCGGCGGGTCCGACAGGCGCAGCGCGTCGGGCACCACCTCCACCACGCCGGCATCGTCGTACCACACCTCCCCCACCCCGCCGAGCCGCACCAGCAGGCATGCCTCGACCGCCTGGTCCCCGGCGCGGAGCCGCCAGGTGCCGAGCCACCAGATGTCGCTGTTGGGGAGCGGGTCGTTCTCGTACTGCGCCGAGGGCGTCTTCCACTTGGCCGTGGCGAAAGGCTCGCGGAACGCCGACCAGCCCAGCATGGCCCCCGGCGCGCCGGCGGTGCGGTACCAGACCGAGACGAGGTATTCGCGCCCGCCCTGGACCTTGAACGGCTGGCTGATGGCGAGGACGTTGAGGTTCTCGGGCTTGGCCTCGATGCCCACCAGGTGCACGGCCTTCTCGCCCGCGTGGGCCGGGCCGGCCAGCTCATGCGTGGCCCGGCAGGGCATCCAGGTGGTCAGCTCCCAGGTGCCCTGCTCGAACCCGCCGTCGGGAAGCAGATTGGGCCCGGCGAGCACTGGCAGCACTAGACAGGGGACGAACAGAACGAGGTGTCGGACTGGCATAAGTCCCTCCGGACAAGGTGAGAGTAACACCACTGGCCCGGCGGTTCAAAACCGCGGCAACCATGCGAAGCCGACCGTCGTCGGCTTGCGGAGCCGGAGTCCGCGCAGGCGGACTTCGCAGGGTTGCCGCGACTTCCAGTCGCCGGGCCGCCGTTGTCGCCTGCCGATTCGCCGTTGACGCTCCGAGTGCGCGGTGCTATCCTGTTGGTTCGCAACCATTTTGCCACGGCCTCTGGCGGGTCGCCGGGAGGGCATTCATGCGGCGGAAGTCCGATCACGAGCTGATCTTGGAGAACGGCGGCAAGTACGCCCTCGTTATGGGGATCACCCGACGAGCCAGGCAGCTCACCGAGGGTGCGCGGCCGCTGATCGTGAAGACCACGCTCAACAACGTGGCCACCGCAGTGGAAGAAGTCGCGCTCGGCCGGCTCCGCATCACCGCTCCCGAGAAGCCGGTCAAGAAGGCCGCCCTCCGCGCCCTGCCGGCTCACCTGCAGCAAGATGCCTGAAGGCCCGGACTACTACGAGGTGCTCGGCGTCGCCCGCGACGCCGACGCGGACACCATCAGGAAGGCCTTCCGCCGCCTGGCGCGCCAGCACCACCCCGACGTCAACCCCGAGGATCCCCAGGCCGCCGAGCGGTTCAAGCGCGTCGGTGAGGCGTACGCCGTGCTGGGCGACCCGCAGAAACGCGCGCAGTACGATCGCTACGGCCACGTGGGGGATGGCGGGTTCTCGCCGGGTGACGTGGACTTCGACGTGTTCGGCGATCTGAGCCAGGTCTTCCAGGCGTTCTTCGGGGGCGGCGGAGGCGGCGCCCGCCGGCGGCGCAACGGCCCGCGGCCGGGAGATGACCTGGGCTACGAGATCGTGCTCACGCTGGAAGAGGTGGTCACTGGCCTGGAGCGGGAGGTCAGCTACAACCGCCTCACCGCCTGCCCCGAGTGCTACGGCACGGGCGCCGCGGCCGGCTCGAGCCCGCAACGCTGCGCCACCTGCGCCGGGCACGGCGAAGTGCGGCAGAACCGGCGCACGATGTTCGGCTACACCACGGTCGTCACCGCCTGCCCCGACTGCGGCGGCGCGGGGGAGCAGATCAAGGAGCCCTGTCGCCGCTGCCGCGGACGCGGGCAGGTGCCCGAAGACGTCACCCGCAGCGTGCGCGTGCCCGCCGGCGTCGAGGACGGCATGCGCCTGCGCGTCACCGGCGGCGGCAACTCCGGCGCGCAGGGCGGGCCCGACGGCGACCTGTGGCTGCTGATGCGCGTCCGGCCACACGAGGTCTTCCAGCGCGAGGGCACCGACGTGGCCTGCGAGGTCGCGGTGTCGTTCACCCAGGCCGCGCTGGGCGCCACGCTGACGGTGCCAGGGCTGCTCCAGCCGCAGCGGCTGACCATCCCCGCGGGCACGCAGACCGGCACCGTGTTCCGCCTCGGCGGCCGCGGCATCCCGTCCACGCGCAACCCGAACATCCGCGGCGACGAGTTCGTCGCGGTGCGGGTGGTCACGCCCACGGTGGTCACGCCCGAGGAGCGAGCGCTGCTCCGGCGGCTGGCCGAGCTCCAACACGAGGCCGTCGACGACGGCGACGCACCCCCGCCCGCCCAGCCGGTGGGATCCGAAGACGACGAGGACAGCGGGATCTTCGGCAAGCTGCGCAGTTGGCTCAAGTTCTGAGGCGTCCGCACCATGGCCGATTACAAGCTGGTCCGACTGGTCCGCACCCCCAGCTCCGAGGTCTACCTCATGTGGCAGGGCACCGCGCGCATGGGGCAGGTGGACATCCACTATGCCGACGGCCTGGTGCACGTCACGGTGATCCTCGAGCAGGTGCTGGACCGGGCCGGGATCGAGGCGCTGATCGGGCAGCTCGACGACGACGTGATCTCCAGCTACCTCCCCGATTTTGAGCGCGAAGACCTCTTCGTCAATGTCTACACGGGTGAGGAGATCCTCTCCTACTCGGACGGCGAGGACGACGACACCGACGATTGACGGCCCCGCGGCGCGTTGCCGGTGCGCCGGTGCTGTGCTATCCTAGCCGCCATCCTGCCGCTGAGGGAGTCCGATGCCGCCGCTCATCCTCGCCTCCACATCGCCCCGGCGGAGGGAGCTGCTCGCCGGCCTGGGACTGCCGTTCCTGGTCGACCCGCCGAGCATCGACGAGGACTCACCCACCGACTTTGCTTCGCGCGAGGCCGTCGTGGACTGGGTGCGGCGCACGGCGTCGGCCAAAGCGGCCGACGTGGCGCACCGCCACACCAGCTCCTGCTGGGTGCTCGGCGCCGACACCATCGTGGTGCTCGGCCACGAGGTGCTCCACAAGCCGCTCGACGAGGACGATGCCGTGGCCATGCTCTCCCGCCTGCAGGGCCGCACGCACACGGTGATGACCGGCATCGCCCTGCGGCGCGGCGGCGGCGGCGACGGGCCCACCGCCGTGGTCGAGACCGAGGTCACCTTCTACCCCGCCAACCGGCGCGAGCTGGAAGCCTACGTGGCAGCGGGCGAGAGCCTCGACAAGGCGGGCGGCTACGCGGCGCAAGGACGCGGCGCGCTGATCATCGAGCGCATCGCGGGGTGCTATTTCAACGTGGTGGGCCTGCCGCTCGCCCGGCTCGCCCGCCTCCTGCGCGAGGTCGGCATCGACGTGTGGCACGACGAGAGCGACGACGACGGCGACGGGGAAGTGGCATGAAGCAGCTCATCGGCCTGTTCAGCTACGACATGGGCATCGACCTGGGCACCGCCAACACCCTGGTCACCGTGCGCGGGCGGGGCATCGTCCTGCGCGAGCCGTCCGTGGTGGCCATCGACCGCGATACGTCGAAGGTCCTCGCCGTGGGGCTCGAGGCCAAGCGCATGATCGGCCGCACGCCGGCCAACATCGTCGCGGTCCGGCCGCTCAAGGACGGGGTGATCGCCGACTTCGACATCACTCGCGAGATGCTGCTCTACTTCATGCGCAAGGTACACCGCCGACGCACGTTCCTGGCGCCCCGGGTCGTGGTGGGCATCCCCAGCGGGGTGACCGAGGTCGAGCGGCGCGCGGTGATCGAGGGCGCGCTCACCGCCGGCGCGCGTAGCGCGTTCGTGATCGAGGAGCCGATGGCGGCGGCCATCGGCGCCGGGCTGCCGGTCAGCGAGCCGGTGGGCTGCATGATCGTGGACATCGGCGGCGGCACCACCGAGGTGGCCGTGATCTCGCTCGGCGGCATCGTCACGGCGCGCTCCATCCGCGTGGCGGGCGACGAGCTGGATGAGAGCATCATCAGCTACATGCGCCGCACCTACAACCTGCTGATCGGCGAGCGGACGGCGGAAGAGATCAAGATCGAGATCGGCTCGGCCTACCCGCGCGAGACGGAGGACGCCCAGGAGGTGCGCGGGCGCGACTTGGTGGCCGGGCTGCCGGGCAGCGTCGTGGTCACCTCGACGGAGATCCGCGAGGCCATGAACGAGAACGTGGCGGCGATCGTGGAGGCCGTCAAGGCGACCTTCGAGACGACCCCGCCGGAGCTGGCGGCGGACATCATGGAGCGCGGCATCTTCCTCGCCGGCGGCGGTGCGCAGCTTCGCGGGCTGAACCAGCTCCTCACCGTCGAGACCGGGATGCCGGTGCACGTGGCCGAGGAGCCCGAGAGCTGCGTGGTGGTCGGGTGCGGGAAGGCGTTGGAGGAGTATCAGGCGCTGTCGAAGGTACTTTCGTCCGGCGGCGCTTGAGGCCAGGCGCTCTCCTCGCAGACCACGTGCCGGCGGTAGGGGCATCGCGCGCAGCGTGACTCCGCTGGCGTGGCTGTGAACTCCCCGCGCAGGATCCCCTGACACGCCCGCTCCACCGCGGCTTCGGCCGTGGCCACGTCTTCCAGCAGAAGCAGCGCGCCGCGCCGCAGATCCGCCACATAGGCGCGCTCCGCCGCGGTCGCCCGCAGGTAGAGACTCAGTTGCGCCAGGTGGTGGTCCAGCTCGGTGTGCTCGCCGGTCTTGTAGTCCACCACGTAGCCGTCGCCCAACCGGTCCACGCGGCCGGTGAAGATCAACGGTGGGCGCTCGACGCGTACCGGGGCTTCCACCACGTCGTGCGCGCCGCGCACCGGCTCGAACTCCGGGTCCAGCCGGAAGCGGTCGACCATCGCGTGGGCCAGCCGGATCTGCTCGTCGCTCAGTGACGGCGTCTGTTGCCGTGCCAGCCCCTGCACCTGGTCCAGAGTCGAGGCGCCGCGCTCAATGCCGAGGTGCACCAGCGTGCCCAGCGCCGCCGCGCCGCCGGGCTCCTCGGGATCGGTCTCCTCGGACAACCCTGCGTCGCCAGGGTGGCCGTCGAGGTGCCGCAGACGGAAACGCTTGGGGCACCAGCGGTGTTCGTCGAGCGCCGTGACCGGCAGCCGCAGCCGTCTCGCGGTGATGGGCGGCAGCAGCTCGCGCCCGGGGGCGGCGGCGGCGACCGCCGGCAGCGCGGGCAGCTTGGGCAGGGCGCGCTCGTCGGTGTAGGCCACTCCCTCGCCGCGCAGCCGGGCCGTGACGCCGGGCAGTCCGTCGCCCTCGATCAGCCCGAGCCGCACCAGCCCCGGCCGCAGCACGTCGAGCAGGCAGGAAGTTTCGGCCTTCGTCTCCCGCTCGCCCGGGCTGGTGAGCAGCACCCGGTCGCGCGCGCGCGTGAGCGCCACGTAGGCCACCCGCCGCGCCTCCTCCCGCTCCCGCTCGACGCGCCGCTGCTCCAGCCAGCCGTGGAGGAAGGGCTTCTCGTCCTCGGCCGGATCGTGCAGCCGGAAGCGCACGGCCGCGCCGAGCTCGCGGTCGAGCAGCACCTTACCACCCCCGCCGGACGGTACTCGCGCCAGGTCGGGCACGATCACCACCGGCCATTCCAGACCCTTCGCGTGGTGGATGGTGAGCAAGGCGACGGCGTCGCGCGCCTCCAACACCGGACGCGGCACGTCGATCCCGAGCGCCGCCGCGCGCCGGAGCTGGCGGGTGAGGACGAAGACGTCCTCGTGGCCGCGCTCGGCCTCGCGCACCCAGCCGGCAAAGCCCTCCCAGTCGGCCAGCCGACGGTCGTGCATCGGCAGGTTGGCCAGAACCGCGGTGTAGCCGGTCAGCGCGTCGGCGCGCGCCAGGAGGCGGCTCGGGGGCTCCCGGCGGGCGGCCGTGAGCAGCTCTTTGAGGATCGCGCGCGGCGACTCCAGTCCGAGCGCCGCCGCCTCGTGGTCGAGTACGGTCCACCAGCTCACCGCCGCCGCCTGGGGTCCCGGGCGTAGGGGCGACCCTTGGGTCGCCCGTTCCGGCAGGTCGGCGTCCGCCCCCGCGGGCGCGGCAAGCCCCGCCCCTACGCCGGTTGCGTCCACGCCCTGTTCCTCGCGCAGCTTCTTCGCACGCCGGGCGAGGCGGAGCAGCGTGCGGTCGTCCACGGCGCAGAACGGCGAGCGGAGCACGGCCGCCAGGGCGAGGTCGTCGGCCTCGGTGGCCAGGAACCCGAGCAGTGCGGCGGCGTCCTGCGCCTCGCGCGTGGCGAACAGGCCGGCGCCGCCGGCGTGTG
>JACPDV010000555.1 GCA_016183835.1 Armatimonadota bacterium | reverse complement strand
GTCGGCCTGCACGCCGAGGGGCCCTTCGTGGCCGAGGTGGACGGCGAGCTGCTGTACCGCGCGTTCGAGAACATCATCCGCAATGCGGTGAAGTTCACCGCCGCCGGCACGCAGGTCGACGTGCAGGCCGAGCTGTCGCCCGGCGCGCAGGTAGACAGCGACGACACGCCGGTCTTGTCGTTGGCGGTAAGCAAGGTGGCCGCGCCGAACCTGCTGGCCGCGTCGGGCAGCGTGCGGGTCACATCGCAGGAGAAGCTGGGGGAGACGGCCTTCGGCTACGACGCGAACGGGAACACGACGAGCGAAGTGAGCGCGGCGCAGAGCGTGACCCTGACCTGGGACGGCGAGAACCGGCTGCTGACCGTGACCACCGACGGCGAGACCGAGACCTACGCCTACGCGGCGACGGGGCTGCGGCGCACGAAGACAACGGGCGGCGGGACCACGAACTTCGTGTGGGACGGGGTGAACCTGCTGGCGGAGCTGGATACGAGCCTGGCGACGCTGGCGCAGTACACGGACCGGCCGGGGCAGTGGGGCGGGTTGAGCAGCCGCAGGGCATCGTCCACCAGTTCGTTCTACGGGTTTGACCTGGCGGCGAACACACGGGTGCTGATGGACGGGTCGGCGGGGGTGACGGACAGCTATCTCTACAGCGCGTTCGGTGCCGAGCTGGCGGGTGGGACGAGCGTCAACCCGTTTCAGTTTGCGGGGAAGGTCGCGTACTACACGGACGCCCCCGACAGGTTGTATGTGAGGGCGAGAGAGATCGCGGTGGCGCTTGGGCGGTGGCTGAGCACGGACCCGGTGCCGTTGATGGAGCCTCGCCGCTGGAGTCCGTACGCCTACGCGATGAACAAGCCCACCCACTACCGTGACCCGTCGGGCAAGCAGGTCTTCGGTCCAGGCGGCTGTGACGTCCACGGCCAACCTGTGGACTGCGAGGGCAACGTCATACCGCCGCCCGTGCCGCCGCCCCCGTCCCACGATGCGCAACACCCGCCAAAGCCGGCTGACCCGCCGCCCTCGGCTCGGCCGCGGCCGCCGCGGCCGCCTGGGATTCAGACGTCACCCATCGACTACCCGCCGACCGATTGGGGTCGCAGGCTCTACGAGGAGCACCTGAAGGAGCTTGCCGTAGCGCTAGCAGACGCGAGCAGGCGATGCTTTAATGAGCACACTCTGTACACCACGAAGGTCGTCGGCACTGGAGGGATATTCATTCTGAAGTGGACTGGTCGGCTCACCTGGCACTGGGTGGCCGTGAACATGGTCGTGCAGGTCGCCAGCACGAACTGGCCAGCCGTGAACAGGTGCATCGAAGAGGCAATGACGGCAGTGAAGCAACGGCAGCAGCGGGAACGCCAGTGGGCTTGGGACCAGTAATCGAGCGGCTCGGAGCCCTGGCTGCCATTCTAGGGGAGAATGCGATGGTTGTCGCGGAGTTCGTGCTGGGTTTTGCCCTGATCGTGGTGCTGTGGGTGGATGTCCTCCAGCTTCGACGCGCGGACTCCTCAGGTCGTGCAGGTCGCACGAGGGTTCCCGTGCTGATCCTGATTATGCTACTCGTTGTCTTCGCCCTTCAGCTCACGCTGGCGGCTTCGCGAAGCAGGTGACTCCGATGCCAGCCGTCGGCCTTGCTACAGGGGATCGAGGGCAGTCCCGAGGTAGTGTGCTGGTGCGGCACGAACGACGCCAGTTCGTCGAGTCCAGCTACAACGCCGCGGACGAGCTGACCGGGACGCAGACCTTCGGCCCGGCGGTGGCGAGCGAGTCCGCCTTCGAGCCCTTCACCCGCGCGCCGTACAGCCGCAACGCCTTCGCGCTGAACCTGCCGCTCGCCGCCGGCCGGCGGTACACCATCGAGGACGCGACCCTCAGCCTGGTGGGCGCGACGGGCACGTGGGACGCCTTCCAGAGCGCCGGCGCGGGGACGGTGAGCCTGTCGCCCGGCGTGCAGGTGGACAGCGACGACACGCCGGTGTTGTCGTTGGCCGTGAGCAAGGTGGCCGCGCCGAACCTGCTGGCGGCGTCGGGCAGCGTGCGGGTCACGTCGCAGGAGAAGCAGGGGGAAACGGCCTACGGCTACGACGCGAACGGAAACACGACGAGCGAGGTGAGCGCGGCGCAGAGCGTGACCCTGACCTGGGACGGCGAGAACCGGCTGCTGACCGTGGAGACGGACGGCGAGACGGAGACCTACGCCTACGCGGCCACGGGCTTGCGGCGGAAGAAGACCACGGGCGCAGGGACGACGCACTTCGTGTGGGACAACGTGAACCTGCTGGCGGAGTTGGATGCGGCGCTGGCGACGCTGGCGCAGTACACGGACTGGCCGGGGCAGTGGGGCGGGCTGAGCAGCGCTCGGCGGAGCGGGAGCAGCCAGTTCTTCGGGTTCGACCTGTCGGCGAACACGCGGGCGCTGATGGATGCGGCGGCGGGCGTCACCGATAGCTACCTGTACAGTGCGTTCGGGACGGAAGTGGTGACGAGCGGCTCATCGATCAACCCGTTCCGATTCGGGGGGCAGGCGAGGTACTACCGGGATGCGGCGAAGACGTTGCAGGTGAGCGCACGGGTGCTAAGCCCGGGACTCGGTCGCTGGTTCAGCAGAGACCCGGCAGGCGACGGGCGCCGGGAGTACAGCTACTGCTGGCCGAGTCCAACCTCGTGCGTGGATCCCACCGGCCTAGCAAGCCTGGAGACGCGGCCAGTAGCTGGAGCTCCCGGGTTCAAGCATCACTTCGTTCGGTTCGGAAGGGCATGCGAGGTGCAAACCGGTTGGACCATAGCTGCTGGCTCCGGCATAGGCTTCCTGCCAGGGTTCCACACAGGGCTTATTTTTACGGGTGGCGCAATCGCCATTGCCGGCGCGATCGGTCTTGTGAAACTTCCTGGCTGGTGGAAACTACTCGGCGCTGGCGCAATCCTCCTCGGCGTTGAGTTAGGCCTTGTCGGACCTGGAGACTACGAGGAAGAAGGGTGTTCTCCAAGAAAAGTATATGCAACGCGCATTGATCTGGCCTTTGAACGCGCGCTATGCAACTGTGTACAAGCAAGTCTGTCCAAGCCACCCCCTTGGTACTGGGCCATAGGAAACAGCTGTGCGACCTGGGCGAACAGGATGTGGGACTGCGCACGCCGAGCCACGGCCAGCCGACCAAGCGTCAAGTAGCCGACCACGGCCGCGTGCTGCACGTAGAGGCGCTAAGGAGTGCTTGGTGTCGGCCGTCTCATGGCTCACTGCGGTACTTGTCGTCGCCTACTTCGTGTTGGCGATTTGTGGTCAGATCGTGCGTTCCAGCGACCTGCGCCGCGGGGCCACTTTCGCCGGAGTGGGGTTCGAGTGCCGAGGAAAGCTGGCCCTTCCTCGCGCCGATGGCGGCCCGCAGCTTAGGCCGCTCCAACTCGCAGACGGCACCGGGGTCAGGCAGTCATTGGCGGTGATCAATCCCAAACGTGCTGCGTTCGTCGACACAGAGGGTGTCCTTCGCGTGGTCGATCAGGACGGGCTGCGGGCGGAGGTCAAACTCCCGGCGGCTGTCACGCGCGATGCCCGTGCCATCGTGCCAGTCGGGACAGATGTCGTATTGTGGTCCCGGGTCGTTGAGCGGCCGACCGGTGGCGCTTGGCGGACGCATGATTCGTTCTGGCACATCGACCTGACGCGCCAGCTGGTCACCGCGATCCCAGGCCCGATTGCCGGACCCTGCTGGGCACAGGACGCTGGCTTCGCGGCCTTCGACGTGAATGGGAACCTACGCAGGTTCGACCTCCGTGGCCAGCAAACGTTGTTGGTCCACCGGAAACTAGACGGTGAGGCAGTTCGCGGTGTGTCGAGCAACGGGAGGCTAGTACTGACCCAGGCCGCGGACGCTGGAGTACGGATCTACCGAGATGCCACGTTCGTTCGCCGGCTCCGGATGGGCCTGTACCACGAACTCGGGCTCGTCGTTACATGCCCAACTGATGGCCGGGTCTGGTACACGACACACCATTGCGGGCCGTACCCGCTGATGGGGCGTCCGGACGTGCTGTGGGAGTATGACCTCGCGTCCGGCAAGACGAGGCTCCTGGCATCGTCCGGCGACTCGAACATCCGGGAGCCTGTGTTTGAATACAACCCGGACACCTCACGAGTGCTCGACGGGCTGTTCTCGTCGCGGTCGCATCAATGAGCAGTTCGGGTCCGGGGCCGCAAGTCCCAGGTGTGGGGACGCCATGCACATTCCGGGTGAAGGCGGCGACCGACTGAAGGCCGCGGTGGGAGAGATCGATGCCGAATGAGGAGGATGGCAAGCGTGCCCGGAGCCAGCGCGGCCGGGCGACCGCCCGGCAAGCGGCTCCCCGCAGCACACCGTGGATCTCGCGTCCTGGCGGCAAGCCCTGCGGCGGAGGAGGGCTGATTTGCATGAGCGAGCAACCGACGGACGGACCCGAGGGTGCCGAGGACGAATCGAACGACGAGCAGCCGGACGCCGCGGGCGGCGGGGCGGACGACAGCGGTGCGGCGGGCGAGCCGTTGCCCGACCGCGTGACGACCTACACGTATGACGACACGGGCTGTTTCGTGCTGGTGGCGGAGTCGAAGGGGTGCCGGACCGAGTACACCTACGACCATGTCGCCGCGGCCGAGGGCTCGGCGGACGTGAACGGTGAACCGTAGGCGGTGAACGGTGAGGCGGAAGGAGGCGCGGAAGATGAGCCATGAGCGGAGCGTGACGCACCCGCTGGCCGGGGCGGTGCGGTATCGGTTCGAGACGCCGGCCTCGCGCGCGCCGGTGAAGCTGCTGGAGGGCTACGAGCAGAACCTGGAACGCGTGCGCGTGCCGCAGTTGGCGGCGGTGCCGCGCAGGCCGGAGTCAGGCACCAATTCGGCGGCCGAAATGGAGCCAGACCCCTGGGTGCTCTTCCACCGCTCCGCCGCCGCGCAGCTCCAGGAGGCCTTCAGCGAGGTGGAGGCGGAGGGGCTGCTGGACCAGGTCCTCGCCTTCGGCGGAGAGTTCGAGCCGCGGCTGCGGAGCGTGCTGCCGCCCGGGTCCTCACCGGCGCTACCCCGGGGGTCAGGCACCAATTCGGCGGCCGAAATGGAGCCAGACCCCCTCGCCTACACCACGGAGCTGTCGGCCCATGCGTTGGGGTTAGCGGTGGACCTGAACCCGGTGGAGAACCCGCTGGGGCAGGACGGCTGCCGCGGCTGGCGGGTCAGGCACCAATTCGCAGACGAAATGGAGCCAGACCCTCCGGGCGGGTTGCGCGAGCTGGCGCCGCTGTTCGAGCGGCACGGGTTCCGCTGGGGCGGGTACGACAAGCCGTGCAATGCCTCGCACTTCGAGGTGGCGCGGTTCCTGCAGCCGGGCGAGACGCTAGAGCTGTTCAGCCTGCACGCCGACCCGACCGGCGACGTATGATCCAGGCAGAGGAGCCGCCGATGGTCCCGTCCTCCGTGGCGACCCTCACCCTCGCGTTGCTCGTCGCGCTCGTCACTGGCGCGGAGCCGGCCGGGCAGGTGCGGACCCAGCACTTCGACCAGGATCCCGGCTGGGAGGGGCACAACAACCGCGCGGCCCGGGAGATCGCGCGGACCATCCGGCAGGACTTCGGCTACTCGGACGCCCGCCATGCCGTCGGCGGCTTCATCACACCCGCCGCCGAGCCGGCGTACTACGCGAAGCCCATCCCGCCGCAGACGCTCGACGATCGGCTCACCGCGGCCGGCAGCATCGCCTGCCCCACGGCGCGCTTCCACATCCTGCTCGCGTTCTTCAACTCGCACACGCTGAACGAATGGCGCACCCCGAACACGGTCGCGATCCGGCTCCTCGGGCGGGGCGAGGTGTTCTACGCCTTCGTCGAGTACGCCACCCGCGACTGGCGCGCCGGCGGCGACAGCCCCGGCGGGTTCGCCACCGTCGCCGTGCCCGGCTCGGACCGCCCCCAGTTGCGCGGCTTCGCCCGCGGAGCGGTTCATCGTTGGTCCATCGTCTACGACCCGGCGGGCCACGACGGCGCTGGAGCGGTGACCGTGACGATCGATGATGAAACGTCGATCTGCAATCTGGGCAACGGGCACAGACAGGCCGGCGCCACGTTCGACCACTTCGGCCTGCTGCCCGTGCTTAAGAGCGCCGACGACGGCGGCGAGGTGTGGCTCGACGATGTCACCGTGAACGGTGTCCTCGAGGACTTCAGCCGGGACCCCGGCTGGGACGGCTACCGCAACCGCGTCAGCTACGAGACACACGAGATCAGGCCGCACGGCGACTTCGGCTACAGCCCCACGCGATTCACCGGGGGCGACGGGCCGGGCGAGATGGGCGGGTCCATCTACCGCGGCGACTGCCGTTACGCGAGCACCCTTGCCTCCTATGGCGACCGTCTCGGCCCGCTGACGCTGGACCGGCCGTTCGGCGCGGCCGGCAAGCTCGCCATGCTGCGTGGGGTTAGCGACAGCACGACGCTGATTGGGTTCTACCACTCGGTCGACAGCATGACCGTCACCGATTCGCAGTCGTCCAGCCTGCCGCGCAGCTTCGTGGGGATCGCGATCGAGGGGCCGAGCAGCCAGGGCTTCTTCGTCTACCCGGCCTACCACACGATCGAGGGGCGCGCGAGCCGCGGAACCGACCATGGCACCCTGCGCATCTTCCCGGACGGCGCGCCGCACACTTGGTCGCTGGCGTGGGTGCCGGCCGGAGCGGAAGCCGGGCACGTGGACGTGAGCCTGGACGGCGCGGCGTTCAGCATCCGGCTCGACCCCGGCGTCAGCGGAAGCGCCACGCGTCTGGACCGGTTCGGCATCGTCACGACGTGGATCGACGGCAACGGCCAGCGGGTGTACCTGGACGACCTGCAGTACACGGTGTCACCGGCACCGTAGGCGTCTCACCGCTCCAGGGTCACCGCCGCGAGGAGCGGCGCCGCCGGCGTGTCCAGGTCTCTGAAGACCACCTCCACCACCGCCACCGGCCGCAGCGGCACGCCCAGCACGTTGAGGTGCCACGGGTCGCCGCGGAGCCCGAGCGTCACGTCCGTGGCCTCCGGCGGTGAGGCCCAGTCGTCCGCGGTGCGGCCCGAGACCAGCGGCACGATCTGCTTCACGCCGTCGGCGTAGACGATCTCGTACTCGGCGACCGCATCGTGCGGTCCGGCGCCGGGGTCGCCCGGTGCCCAGCCGGTGACGTTGCCCAGGAAGTACAGTCGCCGGCCGGTGCGGCCCACCGGGATGCGCACCTCTTTCGGCCAGGCGATGCTCTGCGGCGCTTGCGGCGCGTGCAGCACGACCAGACCGCGGCCCTGGTTGCCCGCCGGATCGAGCACCTCGAACGGCACGCCGGCGATCACCTGCCGCCCGACTTGGAGCCCGGTGAAGAGGTACTTCCCCGGCCGCGGCACCCCGAACGGCGCCTCGAACGGGTCCGTCACGGCGGCCGCGCGGAGATCGACCAGTTCGCAGGCGGACCCGTCCACCGCCGGCCGGCGCGGCAGGCTCACCAGATCGATCTTCACCGGCTGCGGCGCCGCCGCCAGGTACTCGGCCACCACCCGGTCGAAGCTCCAGCGCACCGCCTGGTCGGGGCGCGACACGACCTCAATCCCGGCCGGCGGATCGAGCAGCGTCCGGGACTGCGGCAGGTGGAGCACGACCTTGGCCGGCTTGACGCGGTCCGGCGCGGTCAGGTGGACCCGCACGCCGCTCCGCTCGCCGCGCACCTCCAGGTCCACGTGGCCGAACGTGGTGGGCAGACGGGTGAGGCGGATCCGCTGTCCGGCCACGAGCCAGCCGTCCGGCACCGCGGGCAGGAGGTGCAGCTCCGCGCCGCGCTCCTCGACGAGCATGTGGCGGAGGAGGATGGCGTAGTTGGCGGCGCCGGTGCCGTGGGGGATGGTGTCGCTCCAGGCGAAGCGCCGGCGGTAGAAGATGCCCTCGGGGAAGGCGTGGCTGGCGCTGGAATGGAGCAGGTACCAGTAGAACTCGCGCACCACCGTCTCGTCCTCGTCGCGGGCGAGGCTGTCCATCGTGTTGTAGGCGCTGAGGTAGGGGTGGATCGCGCCCTCCGTGCCCATCCAGCGGATGGTGCCCTCGTGGAAGCCGCCGCCCAGCTCGGTGCGCACGTGCTTCAGAAGCGCGGTGACGCGGGGATCCTGGCGGTCGAAGAGGAGGGTGGGCCAGAGCAGCTCGGTGTTGCCCCAGGGCGTGCCCTCCTTCTCCCAGCTCGGCGGGAAGTAATGCAGGCCCGAGCGCTCGACGGCGGCGCCGATGTCGCGTTGGAAGGCGGCGGCCTCGGCCTCCAGCGCCTCGGCCTGCTGAACAAGCCCCAAAGCGTGCGCTGCGTCGGCGGTGCAGAACAGGCCGCGGAGGTTCCAGATGTCGTAGCCGACGATGTGGTGCTTGCCGTCCCAGAGGGACTCGCCGTCGGCCACCGCGGCGGGCAGGAGCCCGGCGAAGGGCGAGTCCGGCGCCGCCTGCCGCCGTGTCGCGCGGATCCAGTCGCAGGCCCTGAGCATGGCGGGGACCGCCCGCTCGAGCCAGGCCCGGTCTCCGGTCATGGCGTGGTAGTGCTGGATGGCCCACAGCGCCTGGCCGTTGGCGTCGAACTGGCCGCCCTGAGACTCGAACCGGCCGTCGGGCCGCTGGTAGCGGAGGAAGCAGTCGGCCATGCGGCGCGCCGCGTCGTCCAGCCCTGCCTCTTCGAGCTCGAGGAGCTGGTAGGCGCCGTCGCGGACGTAGAACTCGTCGTAGAACCCTTCGCCGCCATGCACCTCGCCGTGGTCCGCGGCGAGGAGCTGACAGACGTGCGCCGCGCGGAGGGTGTCCTCGGCCTTGCGGTCGGGCACCTCGATCCGTCCCGCGGAGTCGAGCAGTCCGCGCCACCAGTCGGCAGTTCGCCGCAGCCAGACGTCGGCGTCGCTGCCGAGGCCGCGGGCGTCGGCGACCGGCTCGAAGGGCACCCGGACGACCAGCTCGGCGCTCCGCCCGGGCGAGATGGTGTCGCTCGGCGACCAGCGCCCGGTCAGCGCCCCGGCCTCCCGCGGAGCGTCCACGGCGAGCCTCGCGACGGCCGCCCGCGGGCCGCGGTTGGTGGCGCGGACGAGGACCCAGTTGAGGTAGTTCTCGCCCTCGGCCGGCCCGTCGAAGGCCTCCTGCCAGTCCTTGACCGACGGCACCGGCGTGGCCCAGAGGAGCACATCGTACCGCACGGTGCCCGCCTCGGTGTGCAGTTGCACGACCGGCAGCCAGCCCTCGAGGAGGGTCTTCACAGCTCCGCGTCCGAGCGGCACCAGCTCCGGCCCGACGCGCAGCCTGAGCAGCCGTCCGCCACCGAGGAGGAGCCGGCTGTCGGGCGTCACGCGGGTGCCGGCGGCGTAGTCCTTGAGGCCGATCACCTGCCAGGAGTTGGTGAAGTAGTCGAACGGCTCAGCGGCGGACACGGCCGTGGCCAGCAGCAGGGCGAGGCACGCCTTTTCCGGGGACACCATATTCAATTCGCCTCCGCCGGCGCGGCCGCCGCAGACAGGTGCGCGGACCCTGCCAGCGCCCTCACTTCGCTCGCGCGGCCGCCGCTCCTCGTGCGTGATCGCGCGCGTGTCCCGCCCGCTGTCGCTTGCTCATGGCTCTGTGGTAGAATCCGCCCGCGGGGTGGGTGGAGGCGCCGACATGAACGCCGTGGTGACCGCCGGAGGCCGGATCTCCGGGCCGCTCGCCGAGCAGACCGGGCAGACCATCAAGTGCCTGATCGAGTTCGACGGCGAGCGGCTGATCGACCGCGTCCTGCGCGCCTTGCACGAGGCCGAGCGCATCGACCGCGTCTGCGTGGTCGGCCCGCCCGAGATCCGGGACAGTCTGCCGCCCGGGCCGG
>JACPDV010000060.1:4496-5595 GCA_016183835.1 Armatimonadota bacterium | reverse complement strand
GTACTGCTCGCCCATGTAGCGGTCCAGGCAGACCCGGCCGAAGTCGTGGAGCAGGCCGGCGGTGAAGGCCTCTTCCGCCTTCGCCGACGCCACCTGCTGAGCCAGCAGCCGGCTGGCCACGCCGACCCCGAGCGAGTGCCGCCAAAGCTGGGTGCGATCGAGCACCGTGCTGCTGCCGCCGAAGAACTGCGACACCGCCGCGCCCGAAGCCAGCGACCTGAGCGCCTGCGTGCCGAGGATCACGGTCGCCTCGGGGATGGTGGCGATGCGCCGCGAAAACCCGAAGAAGGCCGAGTTGACAACCCGCAGCAACTGGCTGCTGAGGCGCGGGTCGGAGCTGATCACCTCGGCCATGTCCTGGGCCGTGGCGTCGTCGCGGTTGGACAGCTCGAGCAGCCGCGTCAGCACGCTGGGGAGCATCGGCAGGTCGCCGAACATGTGCTGCAGGCGCTGGTCGTCGATGGCGGTGTTGCCCTGGGCGACGACGAAGGCCTCGGCGTCGCGCGCCGCGCCGCGGCCCATGCGCGCCATCTCGGCGCTGCGCGTGAGCAGCTCCTTGTCGCCGGCCAGCGCCCTGGGGAGCAGCGTGGTGAGCGAATCCACCACCACCGGCTTGGTCAGGAACCCGATGGGCTTGAGGTTGCTGAGCCGCCGCAGGAGGTCCCGGTCGGCGGACTGCAGCATGAGCAGGAGCGGCACCGTGCTGCCCAGCACGCGGATCTCGAGGACGAGCTGATCCGACGCTCCCGGCGTGCCCACCAGGTCCACCACCACGAGCCCGAAATGCGATTGGCGCACCAGTTTCAGGGCGTCGTCCGCGCTGTTGGCCGTGACCACCTCGCAGCCGGCCTGGGTCAGGGTTTGTTTGAGCAGCATGCGCGAGTAGGGCACATCCGAGGCGACCAGAACCGTCTTGTTCGTCCGCGAGCCGCGCAGGGTGTTATCCTCCCGGGACCGCCAGCTTCAACGCACCGGGCACGGCACCTTTAGAGCTTTGGAGACGCCGCCTGGTGAATCGTTTCGATCAGGACGTCGGCGAGCTCCATGAGGTCGTCTTCGCCCAACCCGAGGCGCAGCACGGCCGCCTGGTCGAAGTAGT
>JACPDV010000060.1:0-4449 GCA_016183835.1 Armatimonadota bacterium | reverse complement strand
CCTGCCTCGCTGGGTGCATGTTGGAACTCGATGGCCCGCGCCAGCCGCTCGGGGAGCTGCCAGTGCGAGGCCACCACGCCGCCGATGCTGGCATGGTTGGCGCTCAGCAGTTCGGTCTCCAGGTCGCTGAACGAGCCGGCGCCGGGCGCGTTGAGGCGGGCGGCCACCTTCTCGCGGCAGGCCCGCAGGTAGGAGTTGAGCACCACCTTGCCGATGTCGTGCAGCAGGCCGGCGACGAAGGCTTCCTCCGTCTGCCGGTACTGCACGCGCCCGGCGACCATCGCCGACGCCTGCGCCACCACCAGGGAGTGCTGCCAGAGCTGCCCGCGGTCGAGCAGGTAGCCGTCCTGCGGGCGGCTGAGGTAGTCCTCCGCGGCGGCGGCGATGACCAGGCTCTTGACCGCCTTGCGGCCGAGCACCATGGCCGCCTGCTTGATGGTCGAGACGCGCCGCGAGACGCCGTAGTAGGGCGAATTGGCGATGCGGAGTAGCTGCGCGGCGAGCGCCTGATCCGCGCTCAGCGCCACGACGATGGCATCCGTGGTGGAATCTTCGTTGTTGAGGAGCTGCAGGGCGCGGATCACCGCCACCGGCAGCGAGGGCAGGTTGTCGGCGTATTCGAGCAGTCCTTGGAGGCGGCGTCTCATCGGCGCACCCCCGCTCCCGCGCAGAGCTCCTGGTAGACCCGGTCGGGTTGGCCCAGGATGGAGACCTGCAGCACCCCGGTCTTCACCGCCAACACCACGGTGCGCCCTTTGCACCCCCCCACATCCTTGATCACGGCCTGGAGCCCGGCTTTGTCGAGCGCCTCTTCGGCGGCGGCGATGTTGCGCCCGCCGATCTCGAGCAACGCGCTGGTGCCCTGGGTCAACATGGTGGCGCCCCCCACCACGGCACAGACCACCGCCCCCGCCTGCGCGCCGGCCGCCGTCATCCGCTCCACCAGCAGCGGGACCGCGGTGTCCACGTACTTGGCCGGGTTGCCTTCGTGGCGTGAGTTGCCGGGCAGCATGGTGTGAGCCACGCCCCCGATCCGGTTGACCGGGTCGTAACACACCAGGGCGAGGCAGGAGCCCAGACCCAGGACGCACAGGCTATCGCCAGGCCGGTGGCTGGTTTTCAAGTCCGCCAGGCCAATCGTGACCTTCATCGACGTCGTCGACCTCACGCGCTGCCGCCACCCGGTGGTCCGGCCACGTCACCGGCCGCATCCACCCCGCGCGACACACCCACTCAGGCCCCCGGCCTGCACTACCGAATTGTAACGCGATCCGGGCTACCGCGGGGCTATGCCGCGGCAAAAAGCGTGTCACGAATGGTGCTGGCGGGTCGCAACTGAGGCCGCAACGGGATCAGGAGGTGCAGCGTGTACTGCTCGCCGCGGGTCTGCAGGGCCACGCAGCCACCGTGGCGCTGCACCACTCGGCGGGCCACCGCCAGGCTCAGCTCGGAGCCTCCGGCCGCCAGGGCGCCCGCCTCGTCCAGCTCGCGCCAGCAGGCGTGCGGGTCGGCCGCGGAGCCCGCCACCGCCAGCCCGAAGCCCTCGGGCTGGCAGGCCGCCGCCAGCGTCACCGTGCCCCCTGGGCGCGCCGCCTCCGACGCCGCCTCGAGCACATCCAGGGCCGCCCGGAACAACTCCGCGCCCGCCGCCTCCACGCTCCCGTCGCCGTCGCACTGCCACTCGAAGGTCACCCCGCCGGCCCGGAAGCTGGGCGCCGCCGCCGCCGCCAGGCCCTCCAAGAACTCGCTCACCTGCAGCGTCTCCGTGACCATCGTCGAGGCGTCGCGGGCGAAGCTCAGGAGCTGCTGGCACATGCGGTCCAGTTCGCCCACCCCGACGAGGATCCTGTCCAGCGGCGCCGCGGCCGCCGGTCGTGGATGATCGTGCTGGCCAGGCGCCCCACCGTAGCCGCGCGTTCGCGCCGCCGGCGCTCCTCCAACAGCACGAGCCGCTGGATGGTCAGCGCCGCGTCGCTGGCGAGCACCGTGGCCACCTCGAGGTCGCCCGGCAGGAACCCGCCTCCGCCGCCGTAGCGGTTGATGTTGAGCACGCCCAGCGGGCGCCCGCCGGGGCACAGCGGGAGACACACCGCGGCACTCACCTCGGGCCGGTGCATGGCGGCTCGCACCGCCGCCGGGAGCGGCTTGCCGGGCGCCAGCTCGAGCGCCACGCCGTGGCGCAGGACCCAGCCGCAGATGGGCTCGCCGTAGAAGTGCTTCCCGCCGCCCACCGGCGGCGGCGCGTGGCCGTGGGCCGAGGCCACGTAGAGGTGCATCCGCCGCTCGTCGAGGAGCATCAGGCTCGCGCTGTCGGCGCTGATCTCCTCCACCGCCAGGCGCACGATGCACTGGTAGAGGCCGTCGATAGCGGTCACCGAGGCAAGCCGGTCCAGGGCGTCGTAGAGCCGGGTGAGCGCCCGCAGGCGGGCGTTCTCGAGCACGGTGCGGCGCTCGGCGAGCGCGGCTTCCACGGCTTCGAGCAGATTACGCGGCTCGATGGGCTTGGGGATCACCTGGCTGAAACTGCGGTTGAGCGCCTCGACGGCGACGTTGAGCGAGGTGTGGCCGGTGAGCAGGATGCCCGCCAGGTCGGGTTGGGCGCGCCGGAGGTGGTGGAAGACGTTGAAGCCGTTCTGCTCCGGCATGAGATAGTCCACCAGCGCCAGGTCGCACGCGGTGGAGGCGGCCTTGAGGTGGTCGATGGCGCGGGCGGCCGCCGGCAGGTCGGCCGCCTCGGCCACCCGGAACCGCGCGGTCTCGAGGGCCGCCCGGCAGGCCTGGCGGGTGGCCTCATCGTCGTCAACGACCAGCACGGTTTCGCGCGGCATGGTGGACTCAGCCTCAGCGGCCGGCGGCTAGTCCCAGCCGGGCACGCCCGACCACATGGCGTGCATCTCCTCCATGACCGCCTCGGTGTCTTCCAGGGCCGACACGGACTTGGTGATGTTCACGTAGGTGAGCCGCTGGATGAGGAAATCGTAGAGCCGCCGGAGGTTGCCCGCGATGTCGCCGCCGCGCTCGATGTCGAGCGCGTGGTCGAGCTCCTCCACGATCCGCTGGGCGTGGAGCAGGCGGTGGTGGACGCGTTCGTAGTCCCGCTCGGTCAGCGCGGCTTTGGCCTCGCGGGTGGACTCGAGCATCGCATCGTACAACATCCTGACGAGCTGCATCGGTGAGGCCGTGTCAACCTGTTGCCGCCGATAGGTGTCCAGCGCCGGAGCATACATTCCATCCTCCCGCACAGGCAGGCCCGTCCGCCCATGCCGTTCGTCAGACTTCATATCGGCGAGGTGCGGACGGCATTTAGCCCGGCGGCCCCTCCAGTCCCCGGATCACGCTGCGGAAGCGGCTTCCAGCAGGTTCGACAGCAACACGGCGGTGGTCACCGCGCCCGTGCCCCCGGGGGTCGGCGTCAGCGCCCCGGCCACCTCGGCCACCTCCTCCGCCACGTCGCCGCACATCGCCCCGTCGCGGAAGTTGACCCCGAAGTCCACCACCACGGCCCCCGGCTTGACCCACTCGGGCTCCACCATCGCGGCCCGGCCCACGGCCACCGCCAGGATGTCGCCCGTCCGCGCCACCGCCGGCAGATCCACCGTCCGCGAATGGCAGAGCGTCACCGTGGCGTGGCGGTGCAGGCAGAGGAGCGCGAACGGCCGCCCGACGATCGTGCTCCGGCCGATCACCACCACCTGCCGGCCCTTCGGCTCCACGCCGTAGTGCTCGAGCAGCCGGATCCCGCCCAGCGCGGTGGCCGGCACCAGGCCGCCGTCTCGGCCCTGGAACAGCCGCCCGGCGTTGAGCGGGTGGACACCGTCGATGTCCTTCCCCGGGGCGATCCCGAGCGCCAGCCGCTCCGCGTCGAGCGGCGCGGGGACCGGCTCCTGGAGCATGATGCCGTGCACCGCCGGGTCGGCCGACAGCTCGTCCAGCACGGCCGCCACCGCATCCTCCGGCGTGCCGGCGGGCAGCTCGATCAGCCGCATTTCCACACCGGCGCGGGCGAACGAGCGCTGCAGGCTGCCGGCGTAGCTGGCCGAGCCCTCGTCGTCGCCCACCCTCACCACCGCCGCGGCGGGTGTCACGCCGCGGCCGTTCAGCTCGGCCACCCGGGCTGCCGCCGCGTCGCGCAGCGCCGCCGCCACCGGCTTGCCTTCGAGCACGCGTGCAGGCATAGCGATCCTCCTCCGTGGATTCCAGCCGGCGGCTCACGCCGGCGTGTCGAGCGTGAAGACCGGCGTGGGCGCCTGGCGGCCGGGGAGCAGCAGCTCGCCGTGCCGCCGTAGCGCCGGGAACTCGTGCCCGTCGGCCGCCGCCACCGCTTCGTCGGAGATCAGCACCGGCACCTGCTCCGCTTTGGTGGCGCCCTCGATCCGGTTGGCGGCGTTGACCACGTCGCCGATCACCGTGAACTGCAACCGCGCGGGCGTGCCGATGTTCCCCGCCACC
>JACPDV010000543.1 GCA_016183835.1 Armatimonadota bacterium | reverse complement strand
TGCGGGGCGGAGCAGCTCGAGGCCGGACGCAGCGGCCATCGCGATCACGGCGGTGGCGCCGTCGCCGAGGAGCCCGTAACGCGCGGTGACCGGCTCGCCGCGCGGGCCGGTAACGGCCGCGGAGAGCAGCTCGCCGCCGGTGGCGGCGACGAGCGCCTCGACCGTGCCCTCGCCGCCGTCCGCCAGCGGCAGCTCACGCACGGTGGCAGCGGGGAGCACGCGCTGGAGGCCGCGCGCCAGGGCGGCGGCCACGGCGGCGGCGGGCAGGCAGTCCTTGAAGTGGTCGGGGCAGACGACGACGCGCATGGCCGGTCTCACGCCGGCGGACGGTTTCGCCCTGCTTCGCCGCAGACCTCGGCGATCGCCAGGTCCACGCCGGACTCGCCGGGGAGCACATAGTCGGTCACCACCAGGTCGGGCGGCGCGGCGCGGCAGAGGGCGCGCGCCTCCGCCACGGTGCCGGCCGCGGCCACTTCGCAGCCGAGGGTCTGCAGCGATTGGGCCAGCACGTCGCGGACGGTGGGCTCGTCGTCCACCACGAGGATCCGGCGGACCAGGACCGGGACCGGGCCGGGCGGCTGGGCGGCACTGACCAGGCCTTCGGCGACGGGGACGCGGACCGTGAACGTCGACCCTCTCCCCGGCTCGGTCTCGACCCGGATCTCGCCGGCGTGGCGGCGGACGATGGCATGGGCCATGGCCAGGCCCACGCCGACGCCGGCATCGCCCTTGGTGCTGAAGTAGGGATCGAAGATGCGCTCGGCCACGGCTTGGGTCATGCCGGTGCCGGTGTCCTTGACGGCAATCCAAGCGGTTCCGGCGGCGGTGCCGCTGCGCACGGTGAGCCGCCCGCCGGCGGGCATCGCCTGCACGGCGTTGATCAGGATGTTGACCACCACCTCGCACAGCTCGGCGGCCACGCCGCGCACCGGCCCGGCGGGGGCCAGGTCGTCGCGCACGGTGACCCGCGGCGCGCCGTCGTCCGGCCGCTGCCAGTGGAGCCGGGTGATCTGGAGCGCGTCGCGGGCGATCACGGCGAGGTCGTCCACCTGGGTCTCGGGCCGGTCGGCCTGGCGGCGGCCGAACTCCTGGATCCGGCGCGCGGCGGCGGCGCCGTCGTGGGCGGCCTGCTGCGCGGTGGCCAGATTGGCGAGCACGGACGGGTCGCTGGTGTGCCGCGCGGCCAGCTCGGTGGCGTGCAGGATGCCCTGCAGGAAGTTGTTGAAATCGTGGGCCACGCCCTGGGCGAGCTGTCCCAGGGCGCTGAGGCGAAGCGAACGCTCGGCGTGCTTGCGGGCGGTCAGGTTGCGGGCCACAATCAGCACCGCCGGCTGCCCCTCGTCGTCGAACGGCGCGCCGGCCACCTCGATGTCGAGCGGCTGCCCGTCGAGCCGTACGACGCGCAGCTCGCCGACCTGCGTGGCGTGCCCGCGGCGGGCGATGCGTCCGAGGAACCCGGCGGCGCGGCCGGCTTCGCCCACTTGCAGCAGCTCGCCGACGGGTCGCCCTTCCACCGCGGCGGCGTCCGCGGCGCCGAGCAGCTCCGCGGCGGCCTGGTTGGCGAACCTGAGCACGCCGTCGGCGACGACCACCAGGGCATCGGGCGACAGCTCGACCAGCGCCCGGTAGCGCGCCTCGCTGGCGCGCAGCGCCTCGGCGTCACGCTCGCGCTCGAGGGCGTTGCCCACGGTGTCGGCGAGGAGCCGGAGCACGGCCAGGTCGAGGTCGCTCGGCTCCAGCTCCGGGCTGGGGTCCTGGAGCCCGATGAGCCCGCCCGGCGCGCCGCGCCGCGGGATGGGCAGCAGGAGCAGCGAGCGGATGCCGCAGGAGCGCAGCAGCTCGCGGTCGGCGGCGGAGTCGGGCACGGCCACGACCGTGTCCAGCGCGAGGCGCTCGAGCAGCCAGGGCAGGAGCGGCTGCAAACCCGGCCGGCCCGCCGGGTCGTCGCGGCACCAGATGTCGGTGGCGTGCAGGCCGGTGCCGTTGGCAGTGCAGAGGAACGCGGCGGCGGCGTCGGTGAGCCGGCCGATGTCTTCCAGCGCGCCGCGCACCGCCTCGCCAAACGAACTGGGGTTGACGAACCGGGCCGAGGCCTTGAGCAGCGTGCGCTCGAAGGCCAGGCGACGTTCGAGGGCGGCCGTGTGGTGGTCGAGGGGCTCACCGGGCGAAGTCAGGCTGCCCCGCCGGTGGGCTGTCCGGCGAAGCGGGGCGCCGATGGGGTCCCGCTCGGTCCGCATACGCCATCTCTGGTCCGCACGTGGTCCCCCTGATCGGATCTTGAACCCGCAGCGGGCAAGTCAAACCGGCCTCAGGTGAAGTCCCGCTGAACGGCCGATGACATCTTTGTTGCGACGCGCAAGCCTGCCCGGAACGGCTCACTCCGGCTTAAGGATCGGCCCCGCGCGGCCGATGGACCATCGAGCAATGTGCGTCAGCGAGTAGGTCGACCCATGGACATCACCAGCCTGATCGGCATCGGCGGCGCCTTCGCCATCGTCATGACGTGCATCGTGTTGGAGGGCGGCAACCCGCTCTCCTATATCAACATCCCCGCCGCCCTGACCGCCCTGGGCGGCGCCATCATGGCCACCTGCCTGGCCTATTCGATGGATGACGTGAAGAAGCTGATGCCGGCGTTCATGAAGCTGATCAAGGGTCAGCACGTGGACTTGGTGAAGACCGTCGAGCAGTTGGTGGAGATGTGCAGCACGGTGCGGCGCGACGGCCTGCTGGCGCTGGACGCTCTGGCGGCCAACCTCGACGACGCCTTCTTCGTCAAGGGCGTGCAGTACGTGGTCGACGGTCTCGATCCCGACACCCTCAAGCAGGCGCTGCAGGCCGACATCGACGCCCGCAAGCACCGCCACGCCACCGTGCGCGGCATGTTCGACTTCATGGGCGCCGTGGCTCCGGGCTATGCCCTGGTGGGCACGCTGCTGGGTCTGGTGGCCATGCTGGCCGACCTCAACCCCGCCACCGTGGGCCACAAGATGTCGCTCGCCCTGCTCTGCACCCTGTACGGCTGCGGCGTGGCCAACGCTTTCTTCGTCCCCGCTGCGAAGAAGCTGGGCAACAAGAGCGAGGAAGAGCTGTTCCAGTGCCGCATCGTCTTGGAGGGCCTGCTCCGCATCCAGGCCGGGGAGAGCCCGCGCATCCTCGAAGACCGGCTCAAGGCCTACCTCCCGGCGCAACTCCGCAGCAAGGTCAGCGGCATGTCCGCGTCGCGCGGCGAGGGCGGCTAGATGAGCGATGAGGGCGGCGGCGGCGGCCACAGCGGCGTCTGGCTGATCAGCTACGCCGACATGGTCACGCTGATCATGGCGTTCTTCGTGATCATGTACTCCATGTCGCAGGTCGACGCGGAGAAGCTCCGTGCCCTGGTGGACTCGATGCACTCCGCCTTCTCCCCTTCGCTGGGCCTGCACCCCAACATGGGCGGCCCGGGCGCCAACAAGATCCAGCCGGGCAGCGCCGGCCTGGTGGACGGCGGCGCCGTGAGCCCGCCGATGGCGCCCGGCGGCGGCGACGGAGATTCCGGCAAGGGCGGCTCACCGACCGAGAAGGCGCTGGCCAAGGTGGCCGCCGAGGTCACCCGGATCGCCGCTCAGGCGCACCTCAGCGGACAGCTCAAGGCCAAGGTCACCGCGCGCGGCACCGTGGTCACCTTTGCCGAGAGCAGCGGCGGCCTGGTGCCGTTCCTGAGCGGCAGCGCGGCGCTCAACCCGGCCTTCGAGCGCCTGCTCGACGCCCTCGCGCCCGTGCTCGCCAAGGCCACCACCAAGATCGAGGTCCAGGGCCACACCGACCGGCTGCCCATCCACACCCCGGCCTTTCCCAGCAACTGGGAGCTGAGCGCCGCCCGCGCCGGGAGCGTGGTCCGCTACATGGTCGAGCGGCACAGCTTCCCGCCGGACCAGTGGGTCTGCACGGGCTTCGCCGACACCATCCCCGCGGACACCAGCGACACGCCAGTGGCCTGGGCGCGCAACCGGCGGGTCGAGATCGTGATCACCCGCCAGGCGGCGGCCCTCTACGACAAGATGACCCGCGCCGACGCGACGACCAAGCGCAACGACATCACCCGCCCGCTGGGCTACCGGATCGTCGCGCCCAACGTCGCCGCACGCCACTGACGCCACCGGCCCCCGCGTCGCTCGGCGACCAGCCCACGACCGCAGAGCCCCACCGTTTGGTCCGGGAGTGATTGGAATCTCGGGAGCCCCCTCCTCTGCGAAGCGGGGGAGGGCCGGGGTGGGGGCCGGCGGGTGAGACTTGAGGCCGTGGCGGACGTGGCCCCCCTCCCGCCTCCCCCCGCTGCGCAGGGGGAGGAGCAGCCAAGACTCCCGGCGCGGCCAATCGCTCCCTTTGGTCCGTCGCGCTTGACATTCGAAGGCCGATACCGTAGACTGATATCGATGACCGATTACACGCGGGACATCTTCCTGGCGTTCGTCCGGGTGCACATCCTGCACCACGCCTGCGAGGCGCCGATCTACGGGGTCGAGATGATCACCGAGCTGGCGCGGCACGGCTACCAGCTCAGCCCGGGGACC
>JACPDV010000542.1 GCA_016183835.1 Armatimonadota bacterium | reverse complement strand
TGACGGGAAACGCCGCCACGATGCCCGACGGCCGGCTGGTGCACATTCAGACCTGCGGCCAGAAGAACATGCCGGCCTACGCCCCCCAGGTGCGCCTGGCCGACCGCTGGCGGGTGGTGCTCTACCTCCGCGAGCTGCAGCGGCAGGCGACGGCGAGCAAGCCATGAAGAGCGACAACGGACGGTGGCGCTGGCCGCTTCAGGCGGCGGTCGTGGGCGGAGCGGCGTTCCTGCTCGGCCTTGGCCTGGCGCCGGAGCGCGCGTGGGCCAACCTGCTCTTCCTCAGCTTCGGCCTGGCCACGCTGGGGCTGGCGGGCGTCTTCGGGATCGCCGTGCAGTACGCCGGCGGGCCGCGCCAGGCGCCGCTCAGGCGGGCCTGCGAGGCGCTCAGCCGGGTCTTGCCCTACGGCGCGGCGGGGGTCCTGCTGGTGCTCCTGCTCCACCCGAGCACCTGGCCGTGGTACGGCGACCCGAGCCTGCTCCACGGCGCCTTCAAGCGGCTCTGGCTGGCGCGCGGCTTCTTCCTCGCCCGGGCCGTCGTGATCCTGGGCCTGTGGCTGGTCTTCCGCGCCTTGTTCGTCCGGGTCGCGTCGCCGCGACGGCACGCCATCCTGGCAGCCGGCTTCTGCTACGTCTTCGCCATCACCCTGGCGGTGGCCAGCTTCGACTGGCTGATGTCGCTCGAGCCCGGCTGGGCCAGCACCATCTTCGCGTTCTACCACTTCGCCGGGCTGGGCGCGGGCGGCGTGGCGGCGCTGATCCTGGTGCATCTGCACCGCCATGCGCGGACCGGGACGCTCGCGCCTCCGGAGTTCGTGCACGATCTGGGGCAGCTCCTGTTCGCCTTCTGCTGCCTCTGGGTCTACATGTGGTTCTGCCAGTACCTGTTGATCTGGTACGTCAACATCCCCGAGGAGTCGTCGTTCTACGCCCGGCGCCTGGCTGGCGGGTGGGCGTCGCTGTACTACCTGGGCGTGCTGCTGGGCTGGGGCGTGCCGTTCCTGGTCCTGCTGCCCGGCCGGTGCAAGGCGAGCCCTGCCGACGCTCTCCGCGGCGCGCCCCCTGCCGGGGCTGCTGGACCTGGCGATGGCGGCGGGGGCGGTGGGGGTGGCGGCGATGGCGACTCATGAATAGGGACAGACGGTGGTTTTCTGCTGAAAAACCACCGTCTGTCCCCCATTTGCCCCCGATTTCCGATTTCCCCCCGCTTGAACGGGCCCGCGTGAGGCGCTATCATCGCGGCGGAGGCGGGCGCGTCGGCGCCGCCCGCGCGGAGCCCCTGCGATGCCCTTCGAAGAGGAGTATCTCGACGTCCTGATGGCCATCGAGATGGCCATCCAGCAGGTCTATGTCGCGCGTCCGGATCTGGTCGACGAGGAGGTGCACGAAGCTCTCGAGGCTCTCGTGAAGAGCTATCTTGCGGAGTCACGCCGACGAGAGGCGCGGGTGCCGCCGCTCTCGAGGCGAGCCGCGCTGGTCTACGCCGACGTGCGGGGGATCTGCGAATGGCGCCTCGGTCGAGCCGACTCCAGCGGCACGCCGACTGCCGGCGTGCCACTGAACACCCTGAACGAGTTGCTGCTCTGCCTCAAGCGGATCCGCAAGTCGATCCGGTTGTGGACCGCAGAGGGCGGACCGCGGGGGTATCTCGAATTCGTGCGCCAGAACACGCGATGAGCTGCGGGGACTCTGCCCCGTCCAGACCAGGCGCGGCTATCCGTCTCCGGCGACGCCGCCGATGCGGTGACGCGGGCATTGACTGACAAACGTGCGTTTGCTACTCTGGCGGGAGCGACCCGGGGGCCGACGCATGGGCAGCTCTTCCGCCATCGAGTGGACCGACGCCACCTGGAACCCCGTCACGGGCTGCGACAAGGTCAGCGCCGGGTGCAAGCACTGCTACGCCGAGACCCTCGCGAAACGCCTGCAGGCGATGGGGCACGACAGCTATCGCGACGGCTTCCGGCTGACCCTCCACCCGCACCTGCTCGACCTGCCGCTCCGCTGGCGGCGGCCGAGAGTCGTGTTCGTCAACTCGATGAGCGACCTGTTCCACCCCGACGTGCCGTTCGAGTTCATCGCCGCAGTGTTCGACGTCATGCGGCGGGCCGACCAGCACGTCTACCAGGTGCTGACCAAGCGCGCCGAACGGCTGGCGGAGCTGGCGCCGCGCCTGCCCTGGCCGCCGCACGTGTGGGCCGGCGTGACCGTCGAGCGGGCGGATTACCTGGGGCGGACGGAGGACTTGCGGCGGGTGCCGGCTGCGCTGCGATTCCTATCCCTCGAGCCGCTCCTGGGTCCATTCGACGAGCTCGACTTGGAGGGCATCGGCTGGGCCATCGCGGGCGGCGAGAGCGGGGCGGGGGCAAGGGTGATGGAGCTGCGGTGGGCCCGGCAGGTTCGCGATCGGTGCCTGGAGTGTGGCGTGCCGTTTTTCCTTAAGCAGCTCGGCGGCTATCCCGACAAGCGCGGCGGCGACGCGGCCACGTTGGACGGTCGCCGGTGGACCGAGTGGCCGGCGCTGCCGGCGACGACCGGCGTACTGCCGGGGATGGCGTAGGGGCACGCCTCTGGCGTGCCCGTTCCGGCCCGCCCTGGCAGCGCGAGGCGACGGAGGTCGGCACGCCGGAGGCGTGCCGCTACCCAGGCAGACATGGCGCAGGAAGGCGTCGAGGCTCTCTTGCCCCGCGCCCGTCTGGCTCCTGCCATTCCGACGTGCTACAATCCACCGCGGGGGCAATGGAGGCTGCTGATGCCGACCGCCGAGGGTGTCGATCGTCGGGCTTTCCTGAAGGGCGCCGTGAGCGCGGGCGCGGGGATGGCGCTGTTCCACAGCGTGCCCGCCGGCGCGCAGGGCAAGGTCGGGCGGCCGGCGCCGAGCAACCGCATCCAGATGGGCGCGATCGGCCTCGGCGGGATGGGCCGCGGCAATCTGGGCGGGTTCCTGGGCATGCCCGACGTGCAGGTGGTGGCCGTCTGCGACGTGGATCGCAACCACCTCGGCAGCGCCAAGGCGGCGGTCGACGGGCGCTACGGCAACCAGGATTGCGCGGCCTATGTCGACTTCCGCGAGCTGCTCGCGCGCGGCGACATCGACGCCCTGTCGGTGGGCACGCCCGACCATTGGCATGCCTTGATCGCCGTGGCCGGGGCCCGCGCCGGGTGTGACATCTACAGCGAGAAGCCGCTCAGCCACTGCCTCGCCGAGGGCCGCGCCATGGCCGACGCCGTGAAGGAGCACGGCCGGATCTGGCAGACCGGAAGCTGGCAGCGGTCGGTCGGCAACTTCCACCGCGCCTGCGAGCTGGTGCGCAACGGGCGGGTGGGCAAGATCGTGCGGGTCGAGGTGGGGCTTCCCGCCAGCGGCGAGAGCGGGCCCGTACGGTTCAGCAACCCGCCGCCGGAGCTGGACTGGGAGCTCTGGCTGGGTCCCTCGCGCTGGACGCCGTACTGCGAATCCCGCGTGCACTTCAACTGGCGCTGGCAGCTCGATTACGGCGGCGGCGGGCTGATGGACTGGGTCGGGCACCACGGCGACATCGCCCACTGGGGCATGGGCTGGGACGAGACCGGGCCGCTGACCGTCGAGGGCAAGGCCACCTGGCCGAGGGACGGCATCTACGACGCCGAGCTCAGCTACGCTTTCGACTGCGAGTACGCCGGCGGCGTGGTGATGCACGTCGGCGGGGACGTGCGCGGCGGCACGCGCTGGATCGCCAACAACGGCAATTGGCTGTGGGTCGACCGCGGCGTGCTCGAGGCGCAGCCGGCCAGCATCCTCGAGGAGCGCATCGGGCCGGACGACACCCACCTCTACCGCAGCGACAACCATCACCGCAACTTCATCGACTGCGTCAGGAGCCGGCAGCCGGCCGTCACGCCGTGCGAGACGGCGCATCGGAGCGCCAGCATCGGGCACCTCGGCCACATCGCGATGACGGTGGGGCGCAAGATTCGCTGGAACCCGGTCACCGAGGAGATCGCTGGCGATCCCTCGGCCAGCCGGATGCTCAGTCTGCCGATGCGCGCGCCGTGGCATCTGTGAGGGGCGGCGCGATGGGTACTGAGGGCAATGGACTCACCTCCGGGCGACACCCCCTCCTTGGCAAGGAGGGGGAGTCAGACTCACCCGCCGGGCGGTGCTCCGCGGCGCCTCCGCCCTGGCGCTCGTGCCCACCGTCGTCCGCGCGCAGGAGACGGGGCGCCCGAAGCCCAGTGAGCGGCTCCAGGCCGCCATGGTCGGCTGCGGCGGGCAGGGCATGGGCAACCTGCGGAGCTTCCTCGGGCAGCCCGAGGTGCAAGTCGTCGCAGTCTGCGACGTCGACCGCAAGCACGCCGCCGACGCCAAAGCCGCCGTCGACAAGCGCTACGGCAACGCCGACTGCGCCGCGTACACCGACTTCCGTGAGCTGCTCGATCGCGGCGGCATCGACATCATGATGACCGCCCTGCCCGACCACTGGCACGCCATCCCCGCCATCCGCGCCGTCCGACAGGGGATCGACATCTACGGCGAGAAGCCCTTTACCCACACCCTCGCCGAGGGCCGCGCGCTGGCCGACACCGTGCGCGAGTACGGCCGGATCTGGCAGACCGGGAGCTGGCAGCGCTCGCAGGCCAACTTCCGCACGGCCTGCGAGCTGGTGCGCAACGGCCGCCTGGGCAAGGTGGTGCGGATCGAGATCGGCCTGCCCGCGGGCTCGAAGTGCGGGCCGGTGAAGTTCGGCGAGCCGCCGGCCGAGTTGGACTACGACCTCTGGCTGGGGCCGTCGCCCAGCACGCCCTACTGCCGGGAGCGGGTCCACTACAACTGGCGGCACCAGCTCATCTACGGCGGCGGCAAGCTGATGGACTGGATCGGCCACCACGGCGACATCGCCCACTGGGGCATGGGCTGGGACGAGACCGGGCCCGTCGCCGTCGAGGCCACCGCCACCTGGCCCGAAGGCGGGATCTACGACGCGCCGCTGACCTACCACATCCAGGCGACCTACGAAGGCGGCGTGGAGATGCACATCGCCAACAGCGGCAACCAGAAGATCCGCAGCGGCACAGTGTGGTACGGCGAGAACGGCAACTGGATTTGGGTCGATCGCGGGCGGCTCGAGGCCTCGCCGCAGACGCTGCTCACCGAGCCGCTCGACGCCGACGCCGTGCGGCTCTACTACAGCACCAACCACCTGCGGAACTTCCTCGAGTGCGTGAAGACCCGCCAGCCGGCGATCACCCCCGCCGAGACCGCCCACCGCTCGGCGAGCATCGGCCACCTGGGCAACATCGCCCTCCGGCTGGGCCGCAAGATCCGCTGGAATCCCGCCACGGAGGAGATCCTCGACGATCCCTCCGCCAGCCGTCTGCTCGCCACGCCGCAGCGCGCGCCGTGGCACCTGTGAGAAGAGAGGACGTGGCCATGAAGCCGGCTATCCTGGCGCTCTGCCTCGGCATCCCGGCCCTTTGGGCCGCCGACGACGATCCCTACGAGCAGCTCAAGGGCTTCGACTCCCAGAACCGCACCGCGCTCAACGCCGTCGTCGCCCAGGTGCGCGCGGCCAACGGCGACGCAGCCAAGCTGGCGGAGGTCGAGACCAGGCTGGTGCCCGTCCTCCACGACGCTGCCGCCACCCTCGCCGCCAAGCAGGAGGCGTGCCGGATCCTGCTCGAGATCGGCACCGGCCGCTGCGTGCCGGCGCTGGCCGCCATGCTGAGCGACCCGAAGCTCGCGGACGTGGCGCGCTACGCCCTGGAGCGCAACGCCGACCCGGCCGCCGGCGACGCGCTGCTCGCCGCGCTCGGCACGGCCAAGGGCGCGGCCCTGAGCGGGATCGTCAACTCCGTGGGCAACCGCCGCGACGCGCGGGCCGTGCCGGCGCTCCTGCCGCTCCTCACCGATCCCGATGCCACGCTCGCCGAAGCGGCCATCGTCGCGGTCGGGCGGATCGGTGCGCCGGAGGGCCTGGCGGCCCTCACGAAGCTCACTGTGCGCGGGCCGGCGGTCTGCCAGGCGGTGGTGATGTGCGCCGAAAGACTGGGCGGCAAGGCCGCGGAGGACGCCTACCTCTTGCTCTGCGACCCGAGCGTGCCGGGCACCGGCTGGGCCGCCGCGCTCCGCGGGCTGGCGGCGATGAAGTCGTCCAAAGCGCTCGAGCAGACCATCCGGGCGGTGCAGGTGGAGGACCCCTACCTCCGGCGCAACGCCGCGCGGCTGGCGGCGACGCTGCCGGACCCGGCCACGGTGGCGCGGTTCACGGCGATCTGCCCCGGTTTGCCGGCCGACGTGCAGGTGGTGGTGGTCGCCGCGCTGGCCGACCGCGGTGACAAGGCCGCGGCGCCCCTGGCGATCGAGCTGCTGACGGCCACGGACACCGGCGTGCGGCAGGCGGCGATCCGCGCCGCGGCGACCCTCGGCGGCGCGTCGGCGGTAGCGCCGCTGGGAGAGCTGGCCGGCCGCGGCGACCGCGGCGACAAGCAGCTCGTGCGCGAAGTGCTCGGCCGCATGCCCGGCAAGGACGCCGCCGCGAAGATCCTCGAGCAGTCGCAGAAGGCGGCGCCGGCGGTGCGGATCGAGCTGATGCAGGTGCTGGTGGACCGCGAGATGCGCGAGGCGGTGCCGTCGCTGATGGCCGCGGCGAAGGAGACCGACACCGGCGTGGCCACGGCGGCGTGGAAAGCCCTGGCGCGGCTCGCGCCGCCGGAGCGGCACGACGCGCTGGTGGGTATGCTGCTGGCGGCGACCGACGACGACGTGCGCGCCGCGGCGGGCGACGCCGTGGTGGAAAGCGCGCGCCGGGTGGGCAACCGCGACAAGGCCTCCGCGGCGCTTCTGGCCGGCCTCGCCGGCGTGCCTGCGGCGGCGCGGCAGCAGCTTCTCGGGCCGCTGGCGGCCATTGGCGGGCCCAAGGCGCTGGCCGAGCTGACGCGTGCCGCGGGCTCGGCGGACGCCGAGGAGAAGCGCGCGGCGATCAAGGCTATCGCCGACCAGTGGCAGGACAGCAGCGCCCTGGAGGTGCTGATGGGCGTGGTGAAGAGCGACGCGCCCACCGGCATGCGCGTGCTCGCGCTCCGCGGCTACCTCCGGCTGGTGAGCCAGGACGGCGCGATGAAGGCGGACGACAAGGTGGCCCGGCTGGCCGAGGCGATGGCCTCGGCGCCGCGCTTGGAGGAGAAGAAGCAGGTCCTCAGCGCGCTCCGCGACTGCCGCTGCGAGGCGGCGGTGGCGATAGCCGCCAGGTACCTGGACGACGCCGAGCTGGGGCAGGACGCGGGCGACGCCGTCGTCTACCTCGCCACGGCGCAGCGGCGCGACAACCAGCGGCTGCCCGCGGTCAAGGGCTCGGCCGCCCGGCTGGCGTTGTCGACCGTGCTCTCCAAGCGCGGCAAGGGGCTGCCGGCGCCGTGGCTGGGCGACGAGGTGGGCGACGTGAACCCGCCCGGCACGGCAGCGTTCGACGGCGGCAAGATCACCATCAAGGCGGCCGGGGCGGACATCTGGGGCGCGGCCGACGGCTGCTATTTCGTCTCGCAGCCGCTTACCGGCGACGGGAGTATCACCGCGCGGGTGGTGAGCGTGGAGGCGGTCAACGAGTGGACCAAGGCGGGCGTGATGGTCCGCGACGGCGTGAACGCCGACGCCGCCCACGGCATGATGTGCATCACACCCGCCAACGGCGGCTCGTTCCAGCGGCGGCCGGCGGCGAAGGGTGAATCGACCTGCAACCAGCTCCCCGCCAAGGCGCCCTACTGGGTGAAGATCGAGCGCAAGGGTGACGTGGTGACCGCGTCCATGTCCGAGGATGGTCAGGCGTGGACGAAGGTCGGCGAAGAGACGATCAAGATGGGGCGGGAGGTCTTGGTTGGCCTGGCCGTCACGAGCCACGACGCCGGGCGGCCCGCGGAGGCGGTGTTCGACAGCGTGCTGGTGAGCCGTTAGCCGGCGCCGGCCAGGACCCGGTCGATCTGCGGTGTGCCACTGGCAGCTTGCCTGCCAGTGCCCAGAGCCACCGGGAACGCACTGGCAGACAAGCTGCCAGTGGCACACTTGGCGCACGCGACCGGCGACCCGACTCACGGTTCACCCGCCGGCCAGGACCCGGTCGATCTGCGCCTCCCACGTGCCCGCCACCTTGACGCCGAACTCCGTCTCTCCAGCGCTGGGGTGCGGTCCGGTGAGCGGTGGGCGGTACTTGTCGGTGGCTGCGTTGGGCGTCTGGTGGTTCCAGGCCTGGTTGACGAAGTGGTGCGCGCAGCCGGCCCGCTCGCCGTCGCTGCGGTTGTCGCGGGTGCAGTGGGCGGTGCCGTAGGCGAAGAGCAGCACCCCGCCGGCGGGCAGGATGGCCGGTACGGCGCGCGACTCGTCGGGCCAGCAGCGGATGTGGTGGTCGCTGTGGCCGTCGCGCTCGTGGGGGTACTTCTCGCGCCAGCTCCCGGGGATGATGTGCATCGTGCCGTTCTCGACGGTGGCGTCGTGGATGGCGGTCCACATCGCGGTGCCGCCGAGCGGGTCGTCGATCTTGAAGTAGGCGTTGTCCTGGTGCCAGTTGGTGCCGGAGCCCAAGCGGGCGGGCTTGAGGAAGATCTGGTCGAGGTGGAAGAGCACCGGGTCGCCGACCAGGAGGCGCACCGTCTCGGCCACCTTGGGGGCGAAGGGCATGGCGCGGAAGAAGTCGGACTTCGGCCAGATGGGGCAGATTTGCAGGTTCTGCACCTCGTCGGAGTGGGTCTTCCCGTCGCCCACGGTGGCGACGTTGCGGAGCAGGCCATCGCGCACCAGGCGGGCCAGCTCGGCCCGCATGCCGGCCACCTCGCGCGCGGGCCAGAACTCGGCGACGAGGCAGTAGCCCTCCTCGCGCCACTGCGCGATCTGTGCGTCGGTCAGACTCATGCGCTGCACTCCCGTTGACCCGTTGTGGTGCGGCCGCGCACAGTGCGCTACCCCCTCCTTGCCAAGGAGGGGGCAGGGGGAGGTCCAGTCGTGCCCGTCGAGTGCCGGCAGAGCAAAGAGACCTCACCCCGCCCTCTCCTTGGCAAGGAGAGGGGGCCGGAGTTGAGGCACCATCGCTCGGCCTTCGTCGTCCATCGGGTATAATGCTGTCGCGTGGCGGATGCGCCACGGTCGGAGCAATGCGAATGACTCTCCTGCGCCGCGTCACCGGCCTCGCCCTGGGCGCCCTGCTGCTCGCCGGGCTGGCCCTGGCCGACGATAAGGACCTGGTGCCGCTGCCCCTCAAGCTCCCGCGCCCGCACTTCGCCGGGACGCCGAAGGACGTGCCGCCCGAGTGCAAGGACGTGGAGCCGCCGTCCGACAAACCCCGCCCGATCCCCATGGTGCCCAAGGGCACCGCCAACGTGGCGCTCCACAAGCGGGTCACCTGCAGCGGCGGGCAGACCTTCAACGGCTCGCTCGAGCTGGTCACCGACGGCGACAAGGAAGCCTACGACGGCAGCGCCGTCGAGCTGCGGCCGAAGCTGCAGTGGATCCAGATCGACCTCGGCAAGACCCAGGCCCTGCAGTTCATCGCCTTCTGGCACTGCCACACCGAGGCCAACGTGGTCCACGACGTGGTCGTCCAGATCTCCAGCGACCCCGAGTTCATCGACGAAGTGAAGACCCTGTTCAACAACGACAAGGACAACAGCGCCGGGCTTGGCGCCGGGCAGGACAAGGAATACTGGGAGACCTTCGAGGGCAAGCTCGTCGCCTGCAAGGGCGCCCGGGCGCGCTACGTCCGGCTCTACAGCCGTGGCAGCACGTTGGGCGATCCGCTCAACCGCTACACCGAGGTCGAGGTCTACGGCGTGCCCCAGTGATCCGTGCGGCGGTCTTCGGAGTCGGTCTGGCGGTGGCGCTCGCCGCCGCCCTCTGGCTGCGCCTGCCGGGGCTCGATGAACGGCCGGTCCACGCCGACGAGTCGGTCCACTTCGTCAAGACCGGCGAGCTGCTCGAACACGGCCGCTACGAGTACGACCCGAGCGAGTACCACGGCCCCACGCTCTACTACGCCGCGCTGCCGATCCTCTTCGCGCGGCGCCTGAGCTACGAGTCAGCCCGCCCGCGCGACTACCGGCTCGCCCCGGCGCTCTGCGGCGCGTTGATGCTGCTCTGCCTGGGGCTGCTCGCCGACGGCCTCGGCCGGCGCGCATCGCTGGCGGCGGCGGCGCTCCTGGCCCTCTCGCCCGTGCTCGTCTTCTACAGCCGCGCCTACATCCAGGAGACGCTCCTGGCGGTGTTCACGCTCCTGGCGGTCGGCTGCGGCTGGCGGCTGACGCGGCGGCCGTGCAGAGCCTGGGCCGTGGCCACGGGCGTGGCGGTCGGGCTGATGCTCGCCACCAAGGAGACGGCCGTCCTCAGCCTGCTCTGCGCGGCGCCGGCGGTCTGGTTCGCACGCCGGTCCGGCCCCCTCCCCTGCGCAGCGGGGGAGGGACGGGGTGGGGGCCTGCCCGAGATCGCCCCCGACGATCCGGCCCCCCTCCCGGCCTCCCCCCGCTCCGCAGGGGGAGGTGGCCTGATCGCCCTGTCGGCGGCCTGCGCCCTGGCGACCGCCTGGCTGTTCCTCTCCGGCTGGTTCACCGCGCCGCTCGCGCCGCTCGGCTACCTGCACAGCTTCGCCCCCTGGCTCCACCGTGCCGGCGACGCCGAGCTGCACCGGCATCCCGTGTGGTACTACGAGGCGCTGCTGGTGTGGGCTCGCCGCGGGACGGGGGCGCGCAGCCCGGTCATGACCGAGGGCTTCACGGTGGCCTTCGCGGTGCTCGGGATCGCGCGGGCGAGCCGGCCGCTGCCGCGCTTCCTGGCCGTCTTCACGCTGCTCCAGCTCGCCGCCTACAGCCTGATCCCCTACAAGACCCCGTGGTGCGTGCTCACGCCGCTCACCGGCCTGGCGCTGCTCGCCGGCTGCGGCGTGCAGGACGTGTTGCTCTTTGCTCGCCGACGGTGGTACCTGACGGCGCTGGGCCTGCTCGTCTTCGCCGCCGGCGCGGGACACCTGGGGCGGGAGGCGTGGCTGGCCACCCGGAAGTACGAGCAGGACGACCGCAACCCGTACGCCTACGCCCCCACCGCGCCGGACGTGGCCGACGTCGAGGACGTGGTGGAGCGGCTGCTCGCGGTCGCGCCACAGGGGCGCGACACGGTGGTGCAGGTGAGCTCGCTCGACGACTACTGCTGGCCCTTGCCCTGGTACCTCCGCCGCGCGCACAACGTGGGCTGGTACGTCGGCCCGCCGCCGGAGCCGTTCGCGCCGCTCGTGCTGGCCGTCGCCGACGTGTCGAAGGAGCTTGGCGCGCAGCTCGAGACGACCCACGAGTCGGTCGGCTTCTACGGCCTGCGGCGCAAGCTGAGCTACGAGCTGTGGGTGGAGAAGGGGCTGTGGCGGCGGCTGCCCACCGGCCCGCGGCCCGGCGCTTGACCGACCGCCGGTCCCCCGCTAGACTCCCGGCGGTCATCCGCTTCGGAGATCCGCGTTGACCGTTGCCGTCAAGCCCGATCGCGCCGCCCTGGAGCACGCCTTCGCGTTTGCCCAGCGGCAGGTGCGCGCCTTGATCGCGGAGCACCCCAACTTGTATCCGATGTACACGCAGGGCGGCAAGTGGCGGCACGACGGCGAGCTGTGGACCAACTGGTGCGAAGGCTTCCTGCCGGGCATGATGTGGATCTTCCACCGGCGCACCGGCGACCCGTGGTGGCGCGAGCAAGCTGAGCGCTACACCCGCCCGCTCGAAGAGCGGCAGCACGACCGCAACGTGCACGACCTCAACTTCGTCCTCGGCTCGAGCTTCGGCCGGTGGTACGAGCTTACGGGTGAGGAGCATCTCCGGCAGGTGCTGATCAACGGCGGCCGGACCATGGCGCTGCGGTTCCGCGAGCCGGGGCGGTACCTGCGCTCGTTCGTCGCGGACGAGTCATGCTTCATCGACATCATGATGAACGTGGGGATCCTCTACTTCGCCGCGCGGGAGAGCGGCGACGCGGAGTTGCGCCGCAAGGTGGACGCGCACTGCGTCACCACCCGCCGCTACCTGGTCCGCGGCGACGGCTCCACCGCGCACGAGGGCGTGTTCGACCTGGACACCGGCGAGTTCGTCCGGCAGAGCACGCACCAGGGCTACCGGGGCGACTCGTGCTGGGTGCGCGGCCTGGCCTGGTCGCTCTACGGCTTCGGCACAGCCTACTCCTACACCGGCGACGAGAGGTTCCTGCACACCGCTGAGTGCAATGCGCGCTGCCTCCTCGAACGGCTCCCCGAGGACGGCGTCACGCCCTACGACTTCGACGCGCCCGACGGGCAGCGGCCCCCGGACACGTCCGGCTCGGCCATCGCCGTCGGCGGGCTGCAGCAGCTCGCCGACCTGACGCCGTCGCCCGAGCGCGCGGCGGAGTATCGCGCGGCGGCGTACCACCTGCTGAACGCCCTCTGCCGGCCGCCCTACCTGGCCAGCGAGACGCCCGGCTGGGAGGGCATCCTGCGCGAGCAGGTCTACCACCTCCGCCTCGGCCTCGGCGTGGGCGAGAGCTGCATGTTCGGCGACCACTTCTTCGTCGAGGCACTGGCCAAGGCGCTCGACGCGCTGGACGCCTCACCGGAGCCAAGCTCCGGCGCGTCGGGGTAGGGCGGGGCTTCCCCGCCCGTCCGGCCAGCGGCCTGCCGCCCGGAGAGGGCGGGGAGACCCCGCCCCTACCC
>JACPDV010000541.1 GCA_016183835.1 Armatimonadota bacterium | reverse complement strand
GCGCAGGGCCTGGCGGTGGTGCTCACGCCGGTGAGCTTCGAGAGCGGCCTCGACCCGGCCCAGCCGGCCACGCTCCGGGCACGGTTCGAGACGCGCGAGCGACTGCTCGCCGAGCCGGAGGGCCGGGCGCTCCTCGGCCGTTACCTCCGCGCCTTCCTGGGCCACACCAACCGCTACAACGGCAAGCGCTACGCCGACGATCCCGCGGTGGTGCTGATCGAGCCGGTGGCGCAGCTTGCCGTCGACTTCAGCCTGCCCGACGACACGCTAGTCGAGGCGGTCGGCGCCGTGGTGCAGGCGGTGCGCGACACCGGCGCGCGGCAGCCGGTGGTGTGCCAGCTCGGGCGCCGCGTCACCGGCCTGGGCCGCAGCCGCGTCGACGTGGTCGCCGTGAACGTCTACCCTAGCGGGCTGGAGGCCGGCCGGCCGGCGACCGGTGACTTCCTGCCGCGACTGGAGACCGACTTCGGTCTGCGCCAGGCCGCGCTCAAGGGCAAGGCCAAGGCCTGCCTCGAGTTCGACGCCGCCGACACCACCACGGGCTACCTCTATCTGGCCACGGCGCGGGCGCTGCGCGCGGCGGGCGTGCAGGTGGCCTGCCAGTTCCAGTACGACGGCCTGGCCGGCGCAGCGTACAACAACACCTGGCCCAGTGACTGGCTCAACCTGGTCTACACCCCGCAGCGGGCGGTAGCCCTGGCGGCGGCGGCCGAGGCCTTCCGCACCACGCCGCGCGGCGCCGGGACGCCCACCTACCCGGGCGGTCTGACGGGGCGCAACTGGCGGATCGAGGTCAATCCCGACTGCGTGCGGTGGTCCGGCACGAGCAGCTACTACCACAGCAACAGCGTCACGGACGGTTACTCGGAGCAGGACGCGCTGCGCCGGATCGGCGGCCGGGGCAGCTCGCCGGTCGGCTCCTGGGAGAGCCGGGCTGTGGCTGCTGCGCGTGTATCCCGACGTGGTGTCCGTGGGCAATCCGTTCGACCTGCAGCGGGCGGCCCGGATGCAGCGCCTCCGGCCGGTAGCACAGCTCGCGGCTGCACCGCACCTCCTCTCGCTGGTCCTGCGCGATCTGGGCGGCACCTACTGGGCGTGGCCGGTGCGGCCGAGCGAGGCAGGGCCCGTGCTGGGCGACCGCATCCCCTCGCGCAACGGCGCGCTGCTGCTCACGCCCGGCGTCTACGCGGTGGTCGGCGGCGCGCGGCAGCCGGTGCTGCCCGACGGGCGCGACCTCGAGCTGCACGCGCCGCCCGTCAGGGCCGGACAGCCGCCGCTGCTGAGCGCCGTGTGGCCGCGCTCGGCGTCGCCACACCGGCCGCTGGTGCTCTCGGCGCGCGCCGCCGGCGCCGCGGACCTGGGGGTCGTGCTCCACGTGGTGCGCGCCGGCGAAGACACGCCGCTCCCGGCCACCACCTCCGCCGTCTTCGCGCGCGGCACGCGCGACGTGGATGCGCGCATGCAGGCCCTGACCACCTACACTGCTTTCGTGCCGCCCGGTATCGTGAACGGGGACGCGTTGCACCTCTACTGGTCCGCCAAGGACGCCGCCGGCACCGTGACGCTGCCCGAGGCGGGCGCCGCCGAGCCGGCGCGTGTGCCCATCGGCGACGGGCTGCCGATCACGCTGTGCAACTTCCGCTTCGGTGCGCTGCCCCCGGTGCGCCTGGTGGGGGCGCCCGGGCAGCGCCTCGAGACGTCGGGCGTGGGCGGGTCCGAGCCGGGCCGCGGGGCGATGCTGGTGGAGACGACGGGCTTCGGCGAGCAGGGCGTGTGGGTCTGCCGGGTGCCCGTGGATCTCAGCGGAGCGACGGTGGAGGGCTACACCTCGCTGCGCCTCCGCGCCTGGGCCGTGCCGGCGCCGGGGCGGCTGGAGGTCAGCCTGCTGGACGATTCCAACGGGCTCTGGTCAACGACGGTGAAGTTGGCCAAGGACTGGTCGACGGTGGTGGTGCCGCTCGCCAAGCTCGTGCAGCAGAGCGGGCGGAAGGGTCCGGTGCCGCTGGACCGGATCGCCGCGGTGGGCCTGCGCGCGGGCGCCTGGCTCTATCCGGGCGAGCGCGACGGGCGGCGGTTGGTGATCGTGGACGACGTGGCGCTGGTGCCTTAGCGCGGCCCGACGTCAGACCTGCACGTAGACTGTCCCGCCCTCGACGGTGACCGGGTACGTTCGCAAACGTCGCTTGTCGGCCAGCGCCTCGCCGGTGAGGAGATCGAACTCCCAGCCGTGCCACGGGCAGCAGAGGATCTCGCCGTCGCGGCCCCAGCGGAACTCGCCCGGCGGCGACGGCAGCGTCGTGCCGGTCACCCGCCCGCGGCACACCGGCGCCAACTCGTGGGGGCAGGCGTTGAGGATCGCCACCACCGTCCCGTTCACATTGAACAGCCCGATGGACTTGCCCTCCACCTCCACGAGCTTGCGCGCGCCCGGCGGGAGCTCCGCCACCTCGGCCACCGCGACCCGGGTGTCAGGCGACATGCGCCGGCTCCGCGAGGCGGTACAGCTCCGAGGCGGTCTCGCTCATCACCCGCCGGCGCAGGGCGTCGGGGAGCTGCCGGCCGGCGAAGTCGGGCGTGTCGCCATCCCAGTGCGGGTAGTCGCTGGAGAACATCAGCATCCTCTCGGCGGGGAACATGCCGAGCACCTGGTGGAGCTCGGCGGCTCCTCGATGGGCTGCGTGGTGAGCCGGACGTGGTCCGCGGCGATCTCGCTCGGTGGGCGCTCGAGCCACGGGGTGGACTGCCGCAGTGCCTTCCAGTTCTTGTCGAACCGCCAGAGCACCGGCGGGAGCCACGACACGCCGCCCTCGATGAACACGAAACGGAGCGCCGGAAAGCGAATGAAGACGCCTTCGCAGACCAGGCTGACCAGGTGGGCGATGTAGTTCATCACCAGCCCGGTGTGCCACTCGAAGTAGGTGCTGGGGTAGCCGGCCGGGGTGGAGGGGTAGGCGATGCCGATGCCCTCGGTGCCGGGGTGGATGGCCACCGGGAGGCCGTGTGCGGCGGCGGCTTCGTAGATCGGGTGGTAGTACCGCTGGCCGTAGGGCATCCGCGCGCCGCTGCACATCAGCACCTGCACGAAGCCGGGGTGGCCGGCCCAGCGGTGGATCTCGTCGGCGGCCTGGTGTGGGTCGTTGGGCGCGATGGTGATGGAGGCGCGGTAGCGCGGGTCGGCGGTGAGCCAGTCGTCGGCCACCACCCGGTTCTCGGCGTGGCACACGGCGGCGGCGTAGTCGGGGTCGGGGCTGAGACCCATGTGAAGCGTGCCGGCGGGGTTGAGGATCCCGATGTCGATGCCGTAGCGGCCGAGGAACTCGGTCGCCAGGCCGTCCGGGCTCCCCTCGAGCTTGGAGCCGTCGGGGAGGGTGGTGTCGGAGCGCATGACGCCGTTGGGGTTCCAGTAGCCGAGGTGCCCGGGGCCGCGGCTGCCGGCCGCATACCGCGAGCGCCAGGGCTCGGCGAGGCACTCCTGGATCCGGCGGGCACTGACGACGTTGTGGATGTCGGTGTCGACGACGGGGTAGGGCAGAGCCATGCCGGAGCGCCCCTGGGCCGGGTGGCCGCGGGACGCATTGTGGGCCGGGATCCGGCAGGTGTCCGTACCGACGCGGGCTACCGGTAGCAGATGGCCTGCGGCTCGGGCTGCGGGTTGGCCTCATCCGGTTGGAACAGGCACTGGCAGGGCGGCTTGACCATGCCGACCGGAAACTGCCGGCCGCCCAGCCACCTGCACCCGATTGCCCATGATCAGTCTCAGGTGAGGTGACTGCAAGCGATTCGCCGCCGGCCTCACGGCCTCCCGATCTCGTACTCGTGCTCCATCAACAAGCTCTCCGCCGCGCGCAGGGAACGCTCCGGCGACCAGAGCTCGGGGTTCGCCCGGTGGTCGGGGCCGTTCCAGTTGAAGTACGCGAGCTCCACCTGCTCCGCCCTGAACCGGTCCGTCACCGTCACGCCGGCCGCCGGATCGATGATGGTCCATACGCCCGCCGGCCGGTCCCGGTCCCGGAACCAGAGCTCGGCCTCCTTGTTCGCTCCGGCGGCCAGCTTCTGCTCGCCGGCGCCGACGCGTAGCGACGCCTGCGCCGCGTCCGCCAGGTGGAAGCAGGCGTGGACCCGGATCCGCGCCGTCTTCGCCCCGCCCGCCGGGTTGGTCAGCTTGCTCGACACCCGCAGGACCGGCCGGTCGGCCAGCAGCTCGTAGGTGCGCTCGAACACCAGCCCGTTGCGCAGCCGCGCCGAGCGGAGCGTGACCGCCGTGTCCGACTGCTTCACCACCTCGTACGGCTCGGTCCAGCCGGGCGACTGGTAGCCGCTCTCGCTGAACTCCTTGTAGCCGCCGGTGGTGGGGTCGAGCCCCTCCTTGGTCTCCACCACCTGCAACAGCTCCTGCTCACCGCGTTTGAGGCTGTAGATCCGCCCACCGAGCCGCGGCGCCACGAGCGCGGTGAGCCCGCCGCCGGTCAGCTCCAGCAGCGGGATCTCACGCGCTCCGCGGGCCACGGAGCCGAGCCAGTCGTCGAAGCTCCGCCCCTCGCTGATGTGGCTCACGCCCTCGGCCCGAGCGATCTTCTCGAAGCGTTCCACCAGCGGCCCCACGTCGCCCGCTCCGGTGGGAGTCAGGGCGTGACCGGTGAGCTGGTAGACCGGCCGCGTGCCCTTGGCGATGCGGGTGTAGAGGATCGGCATCCGCGCGGTCTGCACGCGGTGGAGCAGGATCGGGTCGTCGTTGACGGCCGCCTCGGCCTCGTCGAACCACTGGTCGTAGCGGTCCAGCGCCGCGGCCGCCAGGTGGGGGCCGGTGGGCCCGATGTAGATGGGCATGTGGTAGTGCCGGTCGGAGACGGCCAGCCTGTGCACCTCGTCGAGGTAGCGGTGGATGGGAGCCGCGGCGGCGCCGTAGTAGGCGGGGAGGAACTCGTCGATGGCGCGGTCCACGTCGTAGTCCGGGTTCCACAGGCACTTGGCCATGAGGTACGTGCGCAGCTCGGCCAGCTCGCCGCCCCGGGTGTAGTAGTCGGCCTCCTCGTAGATGCCCTTGACGCCGTTGCGGACGAAGAACCGGATGTTCGGCCGGAGCACCCGGAGGTTGGGGAAGGGCATGATGGTGTGGGCGTAGTTGATCACGTAGTCCCAGATGTAGAGCCGTTTGCAGATGGCGTTCCAGCCCTCGATGTCCTTCACGAAGGTGGCGTTGTAGGGCGAGCTGGCCAGCGGCCGGTTGAACTCGCACTCGATGCTGCAGAGCCGCACCGCCACGTTCTTGTGCGGCTTGACGTGGAGCGGCGGCTTGCGGGTGTACTGATAGGCCAGCGTGTCGATGATGATGTTCGGGTGGTCCGGCCCGATGGCGTCGGCG
>JACPDV010000540.1 GCA_016183835.1 Armatimonadota bacterium | reverse complement strand
CGAGCGACACGTCCGGCGGCACGAGGTGGTCGATCTGCGGGAAGTAGCCGCCCTGCTGACAGAGCCACGGCACTTTCGACAGCACCTCGCGCCGGATCGCCTCCGGCCCCCTGGCCAAGGCGCGCTTGTCGATCCCGCCCTGGATCACCAGCTCCGGATACCGCTTCCGCACCGCCACCGGATCGCTCCGTGACGCCACCTCGAACGGCCGCAGCCCGTTCACGCCGGCCTCCAGCCAGAGCGGGATCAGCGGGTCGTTGTTGCCGTCGCTGTCGACGATGATGTGCCGCACGCCGTGCCGCCGCAGGTGCTCGGCCAACACCTTCAGCCTGGGCAGCATGAACTCGCGGTAGATCGCCGGCGAGCAGAGCGGCCCGCTGGCGCAGCCCATGTCCTCCCAGTAATAGGCGAAGTCGAACTCGACCCGCTCCAGGAGTGGTGTGATGGCGGCAAGGCAGAACTCCAGGATGTGCTCGCACATCTCATGCACCAACCGCGGCTCGTCGTAGAACCAGACCGAGAGCCGCTCGACGCCGCACAGGCTGCGGGGCCAGCCGTAGAACGAGCCGCACCAGAGGCCGAGCGGCAGGTCGCGCTCGCGCACGCTGTCGGCCCACGCATCGAGCTCGGCGCCCTGCGGCCCACGGCCGGGCGCGGCGGCGTCGAGGCGGGGCTTGGCGATGGTCTCCCAGTCGAGCCGGCTGGTGACGGGGTATTCGAGCCACAGCGGCATGGAGCGGCCGGCGTCGTCGCGGAAGAGCTTGACGGTGTTGCCCTCCTCGTCGCGGACGATGCGGTGCTCGGCGGTCTCCTCCAACACGGTCCGCTCCAAAGGCGGGACCAGGTGCGGGCCGTACGGCCCCTGCATGGCGAGCGGCGCGCTCATCTCCCGGTCGGTGCCGAAGTAGTCGCACAGGTCCACGCCCGCGGGCAGCCCTTCCTGTCGCCAGCGATCGAGGGTAGCCGTCCAGAGCCAGGGCGGGAGGAGGAAGGCGCGATCGACCGGGGTGAAGTCGGCGGTGGCGAGGAAGCGTTGGCGGGATGTCATGCGGTCACGCCTTGCAGCGGGCCCGGTGCGATGCGGCCGGTAGGGGCGACCTGCTGGTCGCCCGCCTCCGCCGACGGAAGGCACGGCAGACGGGATCGCGATGCGCGGAGACGCCGGCGGTAGGTCGCGTCCGACGCGGGCGACCAGCAGGTCGCCCCTACCGGGAGACGGCGCGCATCGGCAGGTCTCCGGCTTGGCGTGCTCACTCGGCGTCCTCCTGTCCAGAGGCCGTGCCGAGCCCGCGGTCGGCTGAGGCGGCGTGCGGAGCGACAGGGGAGAGCGCGGCGTCGGAGACGTCGGTCATGCGCGGGAGGGTGAGGCCCTGCTCGCGCGCCTCCATGGCCCGCCGGAGAACTGAAGCTACTCGTCTGGCTGTCGGGGCGTCAACGAGGAACGAGAACTCGCCCTGTGCGCTGCGGACGATGCACCGGAAGCCGATGCGCCGGACCTCCAACACGTTGTCCCACCCGAGCGCCACGCGGCCGTTCGTGGTGCTGAGTTCGAAACCGCGCGCATCGGCCCTGACTACCTCGGTGCGCGGGATCGACATGAACCAGTATACCATCGCAATGATCACGCCGTAGGTCACTGCCGTAGGTGCCGGTATCGGGCCAGCGTGCCACCACGGTCCTACAAGCAGCAGAGCCACTACAAGCGTCCAGATCCACGCCGAGTTGAGGTGCTTCCACCACACGCCACCGCCAGGCTCCACCGCCAGCCACTCCTCTATCTCCTCTGGCGTGACCTCGCGGGCCGCCGGCTCTGCGTCCGGCTCCTCCCCTTCTGCGTCCCTCTGCATCATCTGCGGATCCTCTGCATCCGGCAGTAGAGCAGCCCTCACCGCGTCACCTTCAGCCGGAACGTCTGCTCCCAGATGCTCTGGTCCACCGTCCCGTACACATCATCGCTCCCTACATGCCCGATCACCACAATCGTGCCATTCGCAAGCTGCACCGCCCGCGGGTAGTACCCCGTCCCGCGCACCGGCAGCCGAGTCCAATGCCCGCCGATGTCGTCCGTCCAGTAGATCCCGTCCGTGGCGAAGTGCAGGATCAAGTCGTCCGCCGTCAGCATCACCTCGGGGAACCCGCTGTGCGGGAACGGCGCCGGGACCGCCGGGCCGGGCTTGAAGCCCTCGCGCCAGCGGTAGACCACGCTCTGCATCCGGTCGCTGTAGCCGTTGGGGAACGGTTCGCCCATCCGCGCCGCGCCGGGCGGGATCTCCGTCCGCTGCGCCGGGAAGTGCTCCACCCGATGGACGAAAAACAGGTCGCCGCTCGGCAGCTCGCACCAGTCGCTCTCCTCGCACACGCCCTGCTCCGTGGGCATCAGCTCCAGGCCGTGGTCCCACGTCAGGCCGCCGTCGGGTGAGACGAACAGCATCTTGGTCATGCGCGGGTTGGGCGGGTCACCGTCGCCGCGCTTCCACACGCCGGCCATCAGCACGATCCGCCCGTCGCGCAGCGGGCGGAGGATGGTCGGCCAGGCGCGATACTCCTGGGCCGAGACGAAGTCGATCCGCGGCCCCCAGCTCCGGCCGCCGTCGGTGGAGCGCTCGACCCAGCCGCAGTCGTTCGGGTCGCCGGCCCAGCGCCCGCGGACCAGAGTGCCGTCGCGGAGGATCGCCATCCCGCGCCCGCCGCCCACGGGCACGTCCCCGGGCACGCGGGTCCAGGTCACGCCGCCGTCGCGCGATTCCAGCACCGGCGTGGAGCCGACGGGGTGGTCGCGCGGGCCGGTCTGCTGGTTGAAGGAGCATTGCAGCGCGCCGTCACGCGTCTGCCACAGGCCGACCCACGAGGTCCAGCCGGGGGTCTCGGGCGAGTGGTAGATGGTGCGCTCGGTGTAATCGAGGATTTCGACGTTCACGGCGGGGGCTCCGGGGGCGAGTGGGCGCGGTGCCCGTGTCAGCGGTGCCCGTATCATCGGTGCCCGTGTCAGCGGTGCCCGTGTCAGCGATACCCGTACCAGTATCAGCGGTTGAAACCGCCGCTGAAACCACGAAGTCCGCCTGCGCGGACTCCCGCCACGAACCCGCGCAGGCGGGTTTCGTGTTCTGAGCGGCGGTTTCAACCGCTGGTGCGAATGGCGCCGGAGCCACCCGGCCCCGAAGGCCAATGGCCATGATTCGCTCTCCACGCCAGAGACGCTGCTGAGGCCGTGTTCGGCCCATGGCGCACCCCCGTTGCCGGAGGATTCACCGGACCTGACCGTTCCTCCTCCGCGCCGCCCCGCCGTTCAAACGGTGGGCTACGAGGAGCGAAACCCATGCGGGGTTGACCGGCCGTCTCGCTGGCCATCGAGGCGCAGGTCCCCGCTGCCTCGCGCCGAACCGTCCCCCCAGAGGCCGTCCCGCCATGCTCGCCCCACTCCTCCTCCTCGCCCTGACCGCCGCTGATCCCACCTGGCACGACTTCTACACGCAGGCCGGCGGGTTCGTGGTCCAGCCCACCGAGGCCTGGATCGGCGACGGCACTCGCTCGGAGGCCACCGCCGACGGCCTGCACGTCGTGGACGAAACCACCGCCGGCGGCAGCGGGCGGATGTATGCCTTCGGCTGGCAGCTTGGCCATGGCCACGCGGCCGTGGTCGAGGCGCGGCTGAGGGTCACCGCCGCCAACCAGCCGTGGGGCTGCTGCATCAACGTGGCCGACGGCGCAAACGAGGAGGACGTCAGCCTCTTCCCCGACTGCGTGAGGCTGTCCTACGCCGAGGTCGAGGCGAAGCTGCCGGCGGGCGAAGGGTTCCACACTTTCCGCATCGAGCTGAAGGCGCCGGACATCCGCGTGCTGGCCGATGGCAAGCTGCTGATCGACGGCGCCCGGAAGTTTACGCACCCGGTGATCGCGCCCGGCCGCGATCGCGTGGCGTTCGGCGCCAGCGCCTCGGTCGCCACGTCCGACGCCACGTGGCAGTTGGTGCGCTTCCAGGGCGGCCAGGTCGCGCCCCCGGAGGCCCGTCCGGCGCCGCGCGTGCCCGGCTTGCGCGTGCGGCGTGAGGAGACCGTGCCGCTCCGCGACAACCTGACCTACGCCAACATGTTCCGCTTCCGGAGCGGCCTGCTACAGGTGGCCGACCGGCGCTCGACGGACAACGGGCAGACCTGGACGCCGGGCTCCGGGCCGTGGGTCGGCGCGGTGCAGTTGCCCGACGGCGAGGTGCTCCAGCTCGACTACCGCACCCATGCCGACGCCGAGAAGGGCTGGTTCAAGAGCGCGCTCACCCGCTGGGATGCCGACGGCAGGCCGCTGCCCACCCTCAACGCCCGGCTCCACGTGCCCGATCTGGTGCCCTTCGTCGACGACGACGGCTCCGTGCGCGACGGCCCGTGGTGCGACCACAGCCTCGTCGTGCTGCGCGACGGGAGCCTGCTGGCGGCCAACTGCGGCTGCTTCGCCGCCGACCAGACGCCGGTCAGCAGCTACCCGACGGAGTTCAAGGCGCACAAGTACCGCGGCTTCGTCACCCGCTCCACCGATCGCGGGCTGACCTGGGAGTATCTCGCCACCGTCACTGCCGACCCGGAGCTGGGCAGCGAGGGATGCAACGAGATGGACCTGATCCGCGCCCCGAACGGCGACCTGCTCTGCCTTTTTCGCACCGGCGGGAGCGCCACGCAGCCGAGCCCGATGTACCAGTGCCGCTCGGCGGACGAGGGCCGGACGTGGGGCAGAGCGGAGCGCGTGGCCGACCGCGGCGTGTGGCCGAACCTCTGCCTGACCCGGGACGGCGTGCTGGTCTGCACCTACGGGCGGCCGGGGAACTGGCTGATCTTCAGCCTCGACTCCGGCAAGACGTGGGTGGGCGCGCTGTGCTTCGACGAGGCGAAGTCGAGCTCTTACAGCTGCGTGGAGGAGGTCTCGCCGGGGCGCACCCTGGTGGAGTATGATCGGCAGGGGTTCGATCGCGGCGGCAACCCGTCGGGCGGGGTGTTCGGGACGTTCTTCAGCGTGGCGCGGGAGTGAGGGGAGGCGCGGCATGGCCGCGGTGCGCGTGCTGATCGTGGAAGACGAGGGGCTGCTCCGCCGGACGCTGGCGCAGCTCCTCGACGCGCAGCCGGAGCTCGAGGTGGTGGGCAGCGCTGCGGACGGCAACGAGGCCGTCGCCGTGGCCTGCCGCGAGCAGCCGGACGTGGTGCTGATGGATCTGGCGCTGCCCGTGATGAGCGGGATCGAGGCCACGCGGGCGGTGAAGGCGCAGCTCCCCGGCACGGCAGTGGTGGTCCTGACCCAGCTCAACGACGATGAGAGTCTGTTTGCCGCGCTCAAGGCCGGGGCGGTGGGCTACGTGCTGAAGGACGCGGAGCTGGAGCAGATCGTCGAGGCGATCCGGCTGGCCCACGCGGGCGGCGGCTATCTGTCGCCGGCGGTGGTGCCGCGCGTGCTGGCCGAGTTCGGCCGCATCTCCGAGCAGGCGAAGCGGCGGCGGGCGATCTTCGAGAGCCTCACGCGGCGCGAGATGGAGGTGCTCGAGCTGATCGGCGCCGGCCTGCGCAATCGGGCCATCGGACAGCGGCTGTTCATCTCCGAGAGCACGGTCAAGACGCATGTCGGGGCGATCCTGAGCAAGCTGCACCTGAACGACCGGACCGAAGCGGCGGTGGTGGCGGAGCGGCACGGGCTGCTGCGCGACGAAGCGTGACGGG
>JACPDV010000544.1 GCA_016183835.1 Armatimonadota bacterium | reverse complement strand
GCTGGAACGCCACCGGCGCCGCGCTCGGGCTGTAGACGGTCAGGTCCGGCCCGGGCTGGTACTTGACCGTGCCGGTGGCCAGCTCCACCGTGGCATCCGCCAGCGCCCGGCGAGTCCCCATGCCTTGCGACATCCCCACCGCCCCTTTCTACGCGTTCGCGACCAGCTCCGCGCAGCAGCACGTGCCTTCGCCGTAGCAGCCCCAGCTCAGGTTGCCGTACTGGTCCACGTTGAGCACCGTCAGCACCGCGTTCCGCAGCTTCTCCTCCCAGAACTCAGGCTGCGGCTCGCCCGAGTCCTTGGTCAACTGGTAGCGGATGAGGTGGTCGCCGACGAACGACCAGCTCCCCACCTGGCTGAACGAAGCCACGAGCCACAGGGGCTCGGTCGGCACGTCGCTGTGAACGCTGTAGGACACCCCGGCGGTCGGGTTGACCTCGTGGTGGATCCAAATCCGGATCTGGGGATTCCAGTAGTACCCCGGCGGCGGCTCGGGCGGGTCGTTGTGGTCGGGTACGTCGATGAAGACGTTGAGCTGCAACGACACGTTGTAGTCCACGAGCGGGTCCGGCATGGTCTGGCATCCCCTGGGCGCGCTCCCTGCGGGCCACCACCACAATCTAGCCCATGGCGGATCGTCTGTCAAGCCCAATCGAACAGAATATACCCCCCCCCCGTACAATTGACGTCCGGCGCTTCTTCGTCATCTCCTTGACATCACACAGTAGCTCAGCTTACGCTCCAAGGCGACGCAGGAGGGACGGCCATGCGCGTCGCGCAAAACCCGAGGATGTTCTCTGGGATTCCGGCCAATGCCGTGTTGTCGAAAGGGGGTCTGTGTCCAGTGGTTCGCCCGTCCGTGATCGAGCACCGTCCTGCGCCACAGCTCGCGCCGGCGTTGCTCGACGCGCTTGCCCCGGCTTGCCTGGTGTGGGTCCCCGCCGTCTGTCCGCCACCGGACGCGACGGTCATCATCCGCTTCTACAACGGCAGACGCGAATGGCTCGACCGGGCGGTGGAGACAGTCCTCGGACCAGGCGATCAACAGATGACGCAGATGAGCGCAGATATCCGGAAACAGTCTGATCTATCTGTGTCATCTGCGTCATCTGTTGATTCTCCGGCGATCAGCGTCGAGGTGATCGTGGTGGACGACGGCTCCGACCGGCCGCTGGCGCCCTTCGCCGACCCCCGCGTCGGCTTCCTGCGCTTGCCCTGCAACCAGGGCCTGGGCGCCGCACGGAACGAGGGTGTCCGGCGGGCGCGCGGGCGCTGGGTCACCATGCTCGACTACGACGACGAGCGGATCCCCGGGTCCCTCGCCGAGCAGATCGCCGCCGGCGAGGGCGCCGGCGCCACACTGGTGTTCGCCGGGCTGGAGGTGCTGGACGTGCTCGGCGCCGGCGACCGGCAGCGCGAGCACCTGCGCCGGGCGTGGGACGGCCGGCACGAGACTCTGCGCGACCTGGTGCTGGACTATCACAATCGCCAGGGCCACCCCGAGAACCTGGTCCCCTGCGGCTCGCTCATGTGGCGCAGAGAGCGGTTCGACGTGGCCGCGCCGCCCGACTACATCTCCTGCGACGACTACGCGGTGGTGCAGCAGATGCTCCTCGACGCGCGGCCGGAGGAGGTCTTGTTCCTGGACAAGCCGGTCTACCGCTACCGTGCCGTCTCGCCGACGTCCGATCGGGGCTCCAGCGCGGCCGACTGCCTGCCGGGCGGGGTGGAGCGGCGCAAGATCACCGAGTACTGCATCAGCAAGACCCCGGGGCTGGTGCGTTACCACCGTCTGGTGGCGGCGTTGCCGTCGGTCGGCGCGGATGGGCCGGCTGTAGGGGCGGGGTCTCCCCGCCCGTCCGCCGCCGAAGCCGAAGGGCGGGGAGACCCCGCCCCTACAACCCGACGGCCGAACCCGCCAGCCTGGCCCGCGACCACAGGAGGACGCCCCCTGCGCGTGGTGTTCGTGGAGCGCGAGCTGGGCATGGGCGGCGCGCAGTGGCAGATCGCGCTGCTGGCGACGCACGCCGAGCCACGGGCGCTGGACGTGCGGATCCTCTGCGAGACGCACTCACCGCTCGCCACGTGGCTCGGGCAACGCGGGCGGTTCGTGCGGGTCAAGCCGGCGGACGCCGACTGGCTCCCGTGGCTGGACGCTCAGCTCGCCGAGCTGCAGCCGGATGCGCTGGACGGCTCGTGGTACCCCCACGCGGCGCGGTTCGTGGCCCAGCCGCCGTGCCCGGTCTACCTCCACGCGGCGGGCATGCAGGCCATGTGGGAGCGTCAGGACTGGGGCGCCAGCCGCAAGATCGACTGGTTCCTCTGCGAGTCCGAGGCGGTCGCGCGAGCCCATCCCGAGTGGGGCGAGCGGCGAGTGGTGATCCCCAACGCGGTGGACGTGGAGGCGTTCCGCGCGAGCGAGCACCGGCGGCCGGGGGTGCGGGCGGCGCTGGGGCTGCCCGACGACGCGGTGGTGGTGAGTTTCTGCGGGCGGATGACCGCGGGCGAGAAGCGCACTCCGGTGCTGCGGCAGGTCCTGGCCCGGCTGGCGCAGGAGCGTCCGCACGTGTGGTGGCTGGTGGCGGGACACTTCGCGGGCCACGTGCCGAACCAGGCGGCGCTGGTGAGCAACTGGGAAGGGTTCATCGCCGGCAAGCCGGTGCGGTGGCTCGGCGAGATGCAGCCCTGGCAGGCGCCGGCGTTCCACGCCGCGGCGGACGTCAACTTCTGCTGCTCGAGCAGCGAGGGCTTGTCGCTGGCCACCCTGGAGGCGATGGCGGCCGGCTGCGTGGTGGTGACGAGCGACGCGGGCGGACAGCGGGAGGCCGTGGTGCCGGGTACCGGATGGGTCGTTGCCGTGGCGGACACCGAAGGTCTGTACCAGGCGCTCCTCCGAGCGGTGGACCTGCCGGCGGGGGAGCGGCGGGCGATGGGCAGGTTCGCACGGTTCGTGTGCGCGGGCAGGTTCCACATCGCGGAGAATGTGCGGCGGCATGTGTTGGCGTATGCGGCTCGGGCTCGTCGCGACGTGCCAACGGCCGCTCGCTGACGGCCAGAGGGGCGTTGACGCCCGCGCCGCGCTCGGCTACGCTCCGACCCATGGACCACCCGGCCTACGAGGTGCGCGACCTGAGCTTCGGCTACGGCCGCGCGCCGGTGCTCGACGGGATCAGCCTGCAGCTTGCCGCCGACGGCTTCGGGGCGCTGCTGGGGCCGAACGGGAGCGGCAAGAGCACGCTCCTCCGCCTCCTCGTCGGCCGGCTGCGGCAGGAGCGGGGGAGCATCGAGCTGGGCGGCCGGCCGCTCCACCGCGTGCCGGCTGCCGAGCGTGCGCGGGCGGTGGGATACCTGCCGCAGGAGGTGCACGCGGCCTATCCGTTCACGGTCCGCCAGGTGGTGCTGATGGGTCGGTTCCCCCACCTTTCCTTCGGCCTCGAATCCGCGCACGACCTGGCAGTGGCCGAGGCCTGCCTCGAGCGCACGGCCACCACGCATCTGGCTGAGCGGCCGTTCCCCTCGCTCTCGGGCGGCGAGAAGCAGCGCGTGCTGCTCGCCTCGGTGCTGGCCCAGGAGCCGCGCGTGATGCTGCTCGACGAGCCCACCGCCGCG
>JACPDV010000564.1 GCA_016183835.1 Armatimonadota bacterium | reverse complement strand
CTCCCTCCCCGTTGACGGGGAGGGCTGGGGTGGGGTTCGCCGATCCGCAGCGCCTCGGCGCCGGCGTGGTGTCGCGCGCCGACCTGAGCCGCGAGCTGGGCGTGCCGGGGACGTTGTGGGCCGGGTACAACCCGTTCGACGCCTACCACCCCGAGCTGCAGGGCCCCACTTGGTGCAGCACGGTGGATGAGATGCGCCGCTGCGGGCCGATCACCGCCATCGAGCTGTGCATCACCATGCCCATCGCCGAGACGGAGTGGCGGATCGAGTGCGACAGCGACGAGCTGAAGGAGCTGGCGGAGCAGGCGCTGTTCAGCAGTGACGGGTTGAGCACCACCTGGTCGGACGTGATCCGCCGCGCGGCGATGAGTGCGCTGTACGGCACCTGGCTGTTCGAGATCATCTGGAAAGAGGTGGACGGCGCGCTGCTCTGGGGGCGGCTGGCAGACCGGCTGCCGGCGAGCATCTGGGGCTACGAGCTGGATGCCAGCCAGGGCCTGGCGGCGGTGAAGCAGCGCGGCCGCCGGCCGGGGATCAGCGGCGAGTGGGTCAACGTCGACATCCCGGCCGAGAAGATGCTGCTCTTCCCCTACCGCATGGAGGGCGCGAACTGGCACGGGATCTCGATCCTGCGCGGGGCGTACATCCACTGGTACTGCTGCCAGCTCCTGTACCGCATTGCCAACGTGGGGGTGGAGCACAACCTGCTGGGGATCCCGGCGATCGGGCTGCCGGAGAACTACACCGACGAGGACCGCGCGGCCGCGCTGGCGATGCTGCAGAGCATCTACCGGCACGAGGCCAGCGCGATCGTGCTGCCGCCCGGCTGGGAGCTGCTCGACACCAGTCACCTGGGGAACGGCAGCATCGACACGCTGCCGCTGATCGAACACCACCGCAACGAGCTGTTCCGGTGCGCGATGGTCGGCTGGGTGCTGGGCGGCGAGACCACCTACTCGGCGCAGGCCGGGGTGGACGCGATGATGCACTTCGGGCTGATCATCTGGAACTTCCTGGCGAAGAGCATCGCGGATGTGTTCAACCGGCACGGGCTGCCGCGCCTGGTGCGGATGAACACCAGCTCGCGGGTGAAGAGCACCGACATGCCGACGCTGGTGCCGAACGACATCGGCGGGCTGCTGCGGCTGCAGGCGGCGGCGCAGTTCATCACGGCGCTGTCGAGCGGCGGGTTCCTCAAGCCGGACGGCGAGCTGGAGGACGAGAACTTCTTCCGGGCGGGGCTGGGGATGAACCTCAAGGACCCGGAGACGGAGGGCGCGCTGGCGGCGGCGCAGGCCCAGCTGGAGCAGGCGCGGATCCGGTTGTCGGCGAGGCCGGGTGACGACGCGGGCGGGACAAGCCCCGCCCCTACACCAGGTGGCCGGAATGCGGTCGTAGGGGCGGGGCTGGCCCCGCCCGCGGCACAGAAGCCGCAGACGTTCGCCGATCCGCAGCGCCACGTCGCCGGCGCGCTGGACGAATGGCAGACGGCCGGGCAGGCGCACCTCGGCGCGATCCTGTCGGACCTGCTGGGGCAGCTCGGGGGCGACCAGGCGGTCAGTGAGATCGCGGTCAAGCCGGAGCTGGTGGCCGCGTACGCCGGGTGGATCCAAGCCTGGCTGGAGCGGCGGTATGAGACGGCCTGGGTGAAGGCGCAGAGCGATCTGGGCTTGCCGCCCACGCCGCCGGCGGGCGGGCAGGACGCGGGCGAGAAGGCGCGGGTGCTGGCCGCCGACCATGCGCAAGCGGCGCTGACCGAGGTGCAGCTCGCGGTGCTGCGGGGCGAGAGCCCGGAACAGATCGCCGGGCGGTATGCGGAGCTGATGAGCCGCCGGGTGAGGGTCGACCTGGTGCAGACGCAGGGGCCGCAGATCGCGCAGGACGTGGCGGAGGCAGCCCTTGCGTAGCGGTGGCCCGGAAACGGGGTCAGGCACCTCCGGCAGACCTCCGGAGCCAGACCCCCTTTCCTCCACGCTCGAGGTGACCGCGAAGATCGCGTTCCAAGAGACGGAGCGCGAGGCGCGGCTGACCGTGGCCAAGCAGGCCGGGGTCGAGTATCTGGCCTGGGTGACGCACGAGGCCAACACCTGCCCGTTCTGCGCCTACATGTCGGGCAAGGTGATCCGGGCGGATGATCCGATTGCCGACACGCTGATCCCGGCGCACATCAACTGCGAGTGCATGTGGGCGGCGGTGGGGCTGCGGGAGAAGGGCAAGCTCGACCACCTGGACCAGGAGGATCCGGAGTTCATCCGGTTGCGCGACGAGCACGCCCACTTCGCCCGCGACCCGGAGAAGTTCGAGGTGCTGCGGCTGCCGGCGGCGCCGTCGGGGCGCGACCTGACCTTCCGCCGGCCGGGGAAGGACAAGCCGGCGAAGGTCACCTGGCACCATGCCCGATACGACCTGCCGGGGCTGGACGAGAGCACCATCCAGGAGGGCGTGGAGACGGTGGGCGAGCGGTTCGTGCCGGTGGACCTGCCGGCGCCTCCGGCGGCGACTGCGGCTGAGACAGCGGCGCTCCAAGCCAGGGCGGAGGGAATCGTGGCGCCGCTCCGGAGGCGGGTGGAGAAGGTCGCTGCGGCGCGGGGCAAGATGACCGGGGCGCGGGAGGAGCTGCAGGCGAAGCTGGACGCGCTGGCCGAGGGGCGGAACCTCACCCCCGGCCCCTCGCCGTCAACGGAGAGGGGTGGCAGAGCGCCGACGAGGGCGATGCGCGAGCTGCAGGCGCGGGTCGAGAAGCTGGACGCGCAGATCGGCCGGCTGGCGCAGGAGGAAGACACGCTGTCGCGGGCGGTGGAGCACACGCTGCGGGCGGAGGGCGGGGCGGATGTGGCGCCGGCGGCGCCCATCGCGCCTTCCGCGGAGGGCGGTGGGGGTGAGGCGCCACAGCCTCGGGGTTCGGCGCGCCGCGCGGAACAACAGGCCCGGCGGATGGGGGTCGAGAAGGTCAGTTACGCCGAGCGTCCGGAGGCCGGCGAGCGCGTGAACTTCGTCTTGCGCGAGCTGCACCAGGCCGGGCTGCCGCTGCCGCAGGAGGTGGTGATCGATGCCGAGGAAGCGCGGCAGCGCATCGAGGCCGATCCCCGCGCGGAGCCGTTCATCCTGCAGTTCAGCGGCACGGCCGAGCGCGGGCGGCTGTTGATCAATCCGGCGGCGCGCTACTGGAGCGACCCGCGCGGCGTGGCGGCCGGTGAGCGGCGCCTGGGTTACTGGTCTACCGGCGACCCGAACCATCCCATCTACCATGACCTGGCTCATTGGCTGCACTGCCAGCGGGACCCCGCGGCCTATCAGGCGAGTCTGGGCGCTGAGTGGCCGGCGGAGCGGATCGTAGAGGTTGCGGACCAAGTAAGCGGCCGGGCAGCCGAGAACCAGCGCGAGTTCATCGCCGAGGTGTTTGTGCGCCTCTGGCGTGGCGAGTCGGCGGATCCGGGTATGATGGAGCTATACCGCTCGCTGGGAGGGATCGAGCCATGATCAGTGCGGCGCAATGTGCCTTCTGCCGACACGCGGAAGGAATGCTGCGAGGACGCATCCGCTGCACCGCATTCCCGGGTGGCATCCCCCAGCCGATCCTGCTCGGTACCCATGACCACCGCCAGCCGTTCGAGGGAGACCACGGGATCCTCTATGAGCCGGCCGAGGGCGTGGCGCCCGACTTCCACATCCTCGACCCGGATCCGAACTGGGTGCAGAGTGAGGTGAGACCATGAGCGAGACGCAGGCCCGGAGTCTGCCGGCCTGGGATGCGACGGCGGAAGCCGTGCTAGACCGGCTGGTTGACACAGCGTCCGCGCGGTGTGATGAGGCCAAGCGGTGCGCGGTCTCACTGCAGGAGAAGCTGCGCGGGACGGCCAATTTCGCCGCCGTGGTGCTGGGGCTGGAGATCAACACGCTCGCCAAGCTGAGCGCGCAGTGGCGGGAGGTGCCCGTCACGGCTGTGCTGGTTCCGCTCGGCCTCGGGCTGCTGGTGGCTGGGCTGGTGGTAGCCACGGCGGGCTACCGTCCGCTGGACGAGCCCGGACTGGGCAGCCTGGCGAAATGGCGCGGAGCCCTCGTCGCCGAGGGCGGCACGCGCGTGAAGGCCTATCTGGTGGGGAGCTACGAGGACATCCATGAGTTCTGGAAGCCGCTGCTGAAGCGCTACGCCAGGCTGGCGGCGACGGCGCAATGGCTGCTGGCATCAGGGCTGGCGGCGACGGCGCTGGCGTCCCTGGGGTTCTAGGGTTTGCGCCCGATTGGCTTCGCCGAACTGGCGCACGTTCGGTTCGGCGGGCGGGGGCGAGGGCTCCGCGGGATCGGGGGCGAAGTCAGCGAGCGGGTGCGGTTCCGGGGCAGACGGCTCGGGCTCAGGAGGCGGTGTTGGTTTCGGCTCGTCGGACATGGCGGTATCCCCGGCGGGCCATCCGGTGGCCAGGAGCCGACTCCTTCCGTCCGCCTGAGCCGTAATCGCAGCAGGAGGCAATCTGGTGGCGTTCGGCTACCTCAATCTGAGCTTCGAAGTGGACGGCCGCGTGGAGCTGGACCGGACGCTCCACGGGTATGTCGCGCGGGTCGAGGACTGGAAGCCGTTCTTCCGGTCGCTGGCCGCGGACTTCCGGGAGATGGAGCGGGAGCGGTTCGCCGCCCAGGGGGCGTTCGAGGGGGAGGACGCCTGGGCGCCGCTGGACGAAACCTACCGGAGCCACAAGGAGCGGGTGTACGGGCAGAAGCCGATCCTGCAGGCGACGGGGGCGATGTTCGAGGCGGTGGTCAACCCGGAAGAGAAGGCCGAGGATCTCCAGCTTACGCTGACCATCGACTCGGCGTATGCGCTCTACCACCAGAGCGACAAGCCGCGGGAGAGCAACCTGCCGCGGCGGGCGATCATCGCGCTGGGGGCGCGGCGGAAGAGCAAGTGGACGGGGATGATGAGGGACTACATCTGGGAGGGACAGACGTGAACGGTGAACGGTGAGCGGTGAACCGTGCGGAGCCGGAGGCTCACCGCTCACGGTTCACGGTTCACTTCCGTGGGGGCTTGACAGGCGTGTGAGCGGTTGATAGACTGATTGGCGTCGGCACCTCACCCCCCGGCCCCCTCTCCGCAAGCAGAGAGGGGGAGAGGGACGGAAGCCGACGGAGCTGCGCGGCGGCGGAAGCCACCTTCAAGCGCGGCGGGCAGAGCACTGGCAGGCAAGCTGCCAGTGGCACATGCCTGTCGCGCTTTCCGCGTTTTGGAGGTGCCTGTGGACGGCCGCGCATTGATGGAGCTGGTCAAGCCGGACGCCGGAGGGCGGACCTCCCGGCAGTTGATCGTGCCCATCGGCCGGTGGTATCACCCCCAGCTCGGCGTGGTCGAGTACACCGCCGAGCGCGTGCAGCGGTACTTCGACCTCTACACCGCCGGCGTGCGGCGGATGAAGCTCCCCGAGCCGCCCATCGGACCCGGCGGCGAGGGGCTGATGATCAGCGAGCTGCACGACCTGCAGGGCCAGGCCAACGGCTACCTCTTCGACCCGGAGCTGACCCCGCAGGGCATCGTGGCCACGTGCTTCTGGACCGACGCCGGGCTGCAGGGCGTGCTGTCCGGCGAGCTGTGCCATCTCTCCCCCGAGTTTCTCCCCGACTACGTCGACCCCGACAAGGGGACGCTGTTCAAGGACGTGTGGGACGGCGCCGGCCAGGTAGGCCGGTGCTTTCTCGATCTGCCCACCATCGCGATCCGGTTCGGCGACCAGGTCGTCGGGCTGGTGGCGTTCGGTGACCCGGAGGTTCTGATGCCGAAGACTGTGACGATCCCCCCCGACCCGAGCCCGTCCCTCCCCACGGCGGAGGTTCCGCCCCCGGCCACGGCACCGGGGGCGGAGCCGCCCGCCGGCACGGAGCAGCCGGGCGGGGCGAGCCCTGCTCCTACACCCGAGGCGCAGGTCTTCGCCGACCCGGCGGTGGCGAGCCTGCACGCCGAGGTGCTCGAGCTGCGCAGCCGTGACGAGGCCCGCGAGCGGGAGCTGGCGGTCGAGCGGCGGGAGCGGATGGTGGTCTGCTACCGCGACGAGCTGCGGAGCACCAACTTCGGCGACGCGCAGACGGCGCTGGCGATGATCCCCGCCACGCGCGACCCGCTGGCCAACGAGCTGGCGGACCTGCCGGCCGACAAGGCGCGGCGGATCATGGACCTGGTCAAGTCCATCCGGCTCTGCCCGATGGACGTGATCGGCTTCGACGCGCCGGAGCGGATCGACACCGATCCCGCCAAGCGTCTGCTGAGCGCCGCCGACCGAGCGGCGATGGAGCAGGCCGGGCTGACCGAAGAGGCGTACCGGCGCGGCATGAACACCCACGGAAGGAGCGCGTGATGGCTGTCCGCACGCAAGGATCCGAGCGCAAGCACAAGCTGGAGAACGAGCGCGTGGCGGCCGGCCTGGCCGCGGGCGAGCGCATCCCGGGCGGCGCGCTGGCCTGCCGCGACGCCGACGGCTACGCGGTGGATGGCGAGGATGCCACCGGGCTGCGGTTCCTGGGCGTGGGGCAGAACCTCGACGCCGACAACCGCGACGGCGCCGACGGCGCGGTGACCGGGCTGTTCCGGTGCTGCGGCCGGCACAACATCGCGGCGGCCGGGCTGGCCGCCGGCGACGAGGGCCTGCTGGCGTTCCTCACCGACAACGACACCATCGGCCTGAACAGCGACTACCTGATCCCGGTGGGCAACATCATCAAGGTGCTCGCCGCGGACGAAGCCGAGGTCGAGATCGACGACGACTGCGGCTGCTGCCTGCGGGTTGAGGCGCTGACACTCGGCGCCATCGGCGCCGCCGCGTCGGGGATCAAGGCCAGCTTCGCGCTGCCGGACGGCCGCCGCGGGTATCTGAACCGCGTCACCGCCTACTGCGTGACCGCCACAGGCACCGCCACGCTGGACGTGGAGGTGGACGGGACGAGCATCCTGGACGCGCCGATCACGCTGGTCGACGACACACACACCGCGGGCGTGCTGGTGACCAACCGGCTGGACGCGGGCGCCAAGCTGGACTTCATCCCGGCCACCGTGGCCGACACCGGCGCGATTGCCGGCCTGGTGGTCGAGCTGTTCTACCAGGTGCTGTGAGGGAGAGAGCAGATGATCTACGGCACTCCGCCGGATCCGTTCTGGACCGCGCTCAACGGCACGGTGATCAGCCAGTACCAGGGCCTCACGGCGAGCCCGCTGGAGGACCTGGTGCTGCGCAGCCCGACCCGGGCGAAGGGCGTGATCGACCGCGCCTTCGGCGACCTGTCGATGCCCGACGAGTGGGTCGACGAGATCACCATCACCGGGTTCAAGCAGTACAGCCGCAACATCCTGCTGGGCCGGTTCGGCATCGGGATCGAGATCGACAGCTTCGACCTCGACG
>JACPDV010000563.1:4433-18994 GCA_016183835.1 Armatimonadota bacterium | reverse complement strand
TCGTCGAGCCCGCCCGGGTGGGCAAGCAGCTCGTTGCACGTACACTGAGGCATGCCGAACCGACCTCGCGCGGAACGTTTGCGGCGTGGTTCGGGGCCGGAGAGCGGGTTCCTGCTGCCTGCGGTCACCTGCGCCGCCAGGCGCAGGGCTCTCCGGGTCAGGCTCGCACGCGCCGGCTCACCACCGCAGGGCCACCGCCAGCGACCCGCCGGCCTTGAACACCATCCGCTCCGCCAACGTCACCGTCACCCTCTCCCCACCGCCCTCGACCCTCGCCGCCACCACCTTGCCGTCCAGCCGCGCCTCCACTTTCCCCGCCTTCGCCCCTTCCGGTAACGCGAAGACCAGCTTCTGCACCGCCAGTTGCCCGTGCCGCAGCTCGATGGTGCCCGTCTGACTCCGGCCCTCGCGCCGTTGCCGGTACAGACCCCAGCCCTCGGCGGCGGTGAAGAACGACGCGTGGTCTTCCGGCCGCCACACCGGGCGGAAGCCGATCAACCCGGCCGGTCCGTCGTAGACGAACCCCTGCGCCGCCAGGAGCAGCGACCAGCTCGACATCGCCCGGCCGTACCATTTGCCGCACTCGTCGTCGCCGAACGGGTTGCCGCTGTTGCCCCACACGCCGGTGACCCGCGTCCGCAGCCGCCCGTCGTAGCGGTCGGCGATGGCCCGGCTGAGGCGCAGGCCGTCCTCCAGCATCCCCGCCTGCACCATCGCCGCCGCCGTCGCGTACTCGAACCCGGTCATCACCTCGTCGGCATACAGCGTGGTCTGCTCGCCCTCGGGCCGGCCGCCCCGTGGCCAGGAGAGCATCTGCGTGCCGGCGTCGTCATCGTCCACGAACTTGCGCGGCGCCTGGTGCACGTCGCGGAAGTCGAGCTTGAAGTTGTGCTTCGCCAGGGCGCCGAGGGCCGAACGCACGTGCTCGGGCGGGTAGAGCCAGCCCAGGTCGAGCTGGTTGGCCCACCACTGGCCGAGCACCTGGTCGATGGTGCAGCCGGTGCGGTAGTCCTTGTAGGCCTTCGCGTCGGGGAGCTGGATGAAGTACTCGCCGTTGAACAGCGCGCCATCCTGCTTCTGCGATCCGGACTCGCGGATCCGGCGGAAGCGCGCCGCGGCGTCGGGCTGGCCCTCGACGGTCGCCATCTGCTCCGCCGCGGCCAGCGCGGCGAGGTACAGGGAGCCCATCCAGGTGCTGCTCCCGCCCAGCTCGGCGTCGAGCGTGTTCCACTGCGGGCCCTTGAGCACGCCGTCCTCGTCCAGATCCCAACGGGCGATCAGGAAGTCGGTGGCCAGCCGGGCCTTCGGCCACCACTGGTCGAGCCAGGTCTTGTCGGCGCTGGTGAGGTACTCGCGGTAGGTGCCGAGCACCGTGCCGCACTGCCCGTCGAAGGCCGGCGGGGTGCCGGGGAAGAGCCGGTGCGGCGCGGCACCGTCGACCGTCACCAGCTTCAGCTCCTCCTCGCGCATGGTGCGGCCCAGCTCGGGCCACAGGCGGGCGTGGGCCTGGGCGTAGTGCCAGACGTGAGTGCAGTTGCCGGCGCAGCAGCCGCTGTCGGCGTTGCAGCCCTCCCACGCGCCGAAGAACCCGTCGGCCGTGAAGAAGCAGGTCGGGCTGCTGAGGATCGCCACCTGCGAGCTAACCCGGTCGAGCAGCCAGACCGGCAGGTTCGAGGCGTAGAGCGTGTCGTGGTAGAGCCGGGTCGCGCGCTCCAGCTCGGGCAGCCGGGCGCGCAGGTCGCGGGCGAGCGTGAGCGCGTCGGGCCACCAGGCGGTGTAGCGGTTGCCCTTGCCGCCCCACGGCCCCTGCCCGTGAACCGCGTTCGGGAACGACCAGGTGAGGACGAAGGCGACCGACCGCTTCTCCCCCGGCGCCAGCCGGAACGGCACCGCCAGCGCGCCGTCGAGCGTCTGGCGCGGCGCGCTCGGCCCGGCCTCCGCGTCGCCCGCCACCGTGCCGGTCTGCGCGAAGCCCTGAGCCAGCTTGGCCAGATCCTCCCACGCCGCCGTTCCCGCCGCGCCGTCATTCAGCGCCGCGAGGGCCAGGTCGCCGTTGCCGGGCGCCTCCTTTGGCTGGTCGGAAGTCATCGACAGGATGGTCGTGCCGGCCTCGCGGAGCACGCGGTTGCGGTTGCCGCCGTAGCCCTGCCAGCTCCGCTCGCGGATGGCGCCGTTGCCCGTGTAGCCCACAGCGTTCTGCTGCGCCGCCAGGAAGCTGACCTGCACGGGCGCGTTGCCGCGGTTCTCGGCGGTCAGGCGGTAGACCGCGCAGGGCATCGCGGAGTCCTTCAGATCGCCGGGGATCAGCGGGGTGAAGACCTCCAGCCCAACCCGCAGCGGCAGGGCCGGATCGTCGAAGTCGTACCAGGCGAAGGGATGCTCGCCGCGGAAGGTGAGCTTCGCCATCGGCTGGAACGGCCACACCGGCGCCGTCTGCAGCGCGCGCACCATGGGTGGCACGTTCGCCGCTTGCGCTCGCACGGCGAAGAAGCTGTGCGGCACGAACGACTGGTCGGCGTTGTTGAAGATGCTCCACACCCGCCTCACCGCCTGCCCGTCCATGCGGATCGAGCCCGCGCCGATGCCGCCCGTGAGGAACTGGATGGCGGTCAGGCTCTCGCCTTCGTAGACCCGTGTCTGTCCCCGCGCGGTCAAGTAGGCGTGGTCCATCAAGTCCCGGCGGTGCTGCTTCCAGCGGGCGTCGCGGAGCGCCTGGGCGGCGGCCTCGCGCGCTCTGGCAGCCTCCGCGCGAGCGGCGAAGGTCTTGCGCACGGCGGCGGTGGCGTCGGGATCCAGCTCGCCGCAGGCGGTGAAGTCGTCCAGGGTGATGTGCCCCCAGGAGCCGGTGTTGCGGTCGACGACCTGGAGGAAGACCTTCCGCCCGACGTAGGGCGAGAGGTCCCACTCGATGCGCTGCATCTGCTCGCCGAACCGGCCGCGGGCGACGAACAGCGCGGCGCCGTCCTCGGCGCAGAGGGCGACGAACGTGTCCGGGTGCCCGCCGCCGCCCACCAGGAAGCTGCATTCCGGACCGGTCAGGCGGAACACGGGCGACTCGAGCACGCCGGTCATGCCATCGTCGAACCCGCCGCCTTGCAGCTCGACCGTGCTGAGGTAGGTCTTGCCCTGGTGGTTGTGGCGGATCTTGGGGTCGTTCCGACACATGTCGCGGCTGCAGAGGAGCAGGTCGAACTTGCCCTCCATGAGCTCGAAGCCCTGCAGGTCGCCGGTCTCGAAGTCGAAGCGCACGGCGTCGGGCGGGATGGGGGGCGTGTCGAGCCGGCCCGCCGAGGTGAAGTCGTCGAAGGTGACGTGTCCCCACGGCCCGGTGTTGTGATCGACGATGCGGACGAAGACCTTCTGCCCCACGTACACCGCGGCGTCCCACTCGACGGGGCTCATCACCTCGGTGTCGTGGCCGCTGACCTTGAGGACTTCCTTGCCGTCGGCGGTGCAGAGGGCGACGTAGGTGTCGGGGTGCGACCCGCCGCCGATGCGGAAGGTGATCTTCGCGCCGAAGAGGGTGAAGAGGGGCGATTCGAGGGTGCCGGTCATGCCGTCGTTGGCGCCGCCGTTGGCCAGCTCGACGGTGCTGAGGTTGTAGACGCCCTGCCGGTCGGGGGCGACGGCGGGGTCGTTGCGGCACATCCTGCGGTCGTTGAGGAGCTTGTCGAATTGCCCTTCGGTGACCTCGAAGCCCTGCAGGTCGGCGGTCTCGAAGTCGAAGCGGATCAGGTCGTCGGCGTGGGCGGCGAGGGCGACGACAAGGATGCTGGCGAGGGCGGCGCGCATAGGCGGGCTCCGGAGGCTGCGCAGTTGGCCGGCGGTGCGCCATACCCTCCGGAAGCTTGACGGGCCGCGACCCGGTCGGGCATACTGACTGGGCAGTCCGGCGCGCGGAGTGCTACGATGCTGGAAACGGAGCAGAGCCTGTTCGAGGCACACAGACTGGAGTGGGCGGCGCGTTTCCCGGGGCAGTACGTGCTGGTCAAGGGGTCCGACCTTGTCGGCGCCTTTGGCACCGCTGAAGCTGCGCTTGTTCAGGGGGTCAGGATGTTCGGCCTGGAGTCGTTCCTGGTGCGCTCGGTGGACGAGGATGAGGTGACGGTCAGCATCCCGGCGCTAGTGGCGGGGGTCCTCCATGCCGATCCTACATACGCAACTCAGGGGTGAGGGCAAGGCCCCTGACGGTGTGGCCGTGCCTGCGCCGCCACCCGAGGTGCTACGCATTCGCGGGCCGGTCGTGCAAGCGCAGGTCCAACTCCTTCAGCCCATGGTGGACGTACTGCTTATCCAGGGCAAGGCGGTGCCCGTCCCGCGGCCCGGTTAGGCTCTGATCGACACGGGGGCGTCGGTGAGCTGCATCGACGAATCTGTGGCACAGCAAATGGGCTTGCCCGTCGTGGGCGCCGCCAAGATCGCCTCCGCTTCGGAATCGTCCACCCAGCGGAACAAGTACCCCATCACGGTGCAGATCACGGGCCTTCCCATCGGGGTGAACTCCGTAGGGGCGATCGGCGCGGAACTCTCAGCCCAGGGGCTCATGCTGCTCTTGGGCCGGGATCTGCTGCGACACTGCACGCTCTTCTACAACGGCGTCGCCGGCGAGATCACAATCTCCATCTGAGACAAGCCGAACCGCGACGGCACACCGTCATCGCCGCGCCATGGACGGCGGGTGCGGACCGGTCCCCTACACCCCCGACCGCCACCAGACAGTGCTCGCCGTGGTCGACGTGCAGGCCCGGCTCGTCCCCGCCATGCACGACTTCGGAGCCGCCCTCGCCAACCAGCGGCGGCTGATCCAGGGCGGCGGCATCCTCGGCATTCCTGTCGTCGTCACCGAGCAGTACCCCAAGGGCCTCGGGCCGACCATTCCCAGCATCGCTTCGCTGGTGCCCGGGCCGTACGTCGAGAAGCTGGCCTTCGGTTGCTTCGGCTGTGAGCCTTTCAGACAGGCGGTCGATGGAAGGCGGGACCTGATCCTGTGCGGGCTCGAGGCGCACGTGTGCGTGCTACAGACGGCGCTGGGCGGGCTGGCCGCGGGGCACCGGGTGTTCGTCGCCGCCGACGCGGTGACCTCGCGCACGCCGGGCAACCGCGACCTGGCCCTGGCGCAGCTCGCCCGCGCCGGGGCCGTCGTTGCGAGCACCGAGACGCTCCTCTTCCAGCTCCTTGTCGCCGCCGGGAGCGATGAGTTCCGGGCGGTGTCCAAGCTGGTGCGGTAGTCATGGCCCTCCCCATCCTGATGCCGCGCTTCGATCCCGACGAGACCCCCGGCACCGTGCTCGCCTGGCACGTGGCGGTGGGCGACGAGGTGGCCGAGGGCGATCCGGTGGCCGACGTGGAGTGTGAGAAGACCGTGCTGGAGCTGGAGGCGTACGCCCCCGGGCGCGTGCTGGCCATCGTCGTGGCGGCGGGCGAGGCGGCGTATCCACACACCATCCTGGGCATCTTGGGAACGCGCGGCGAGCCGATCGACGATCTACTGGCGCAGGCCGAGCGGGAGCGTGCGGCGGCCCCGGCGCCGCCGCATGGCAACGGCAAGCCACGGGGAGGCTGAGATGAGTGCGCTGGGAGAGCTGTGGTCGGGCTTCACCGCCGTGCCGCGGGGCGCCGGGCTGATCCTCCGCCGGCCCGAGTTGCGGCGGCTGGCGGCGCTGCCGGCGGTGGTCTCGGGGGTGCTGTTCGTGGCCGTCGTGGGGCTCTGCTGGTGGCTGCTGCCCGGTCTGCTCGAGCGCTGGTGGCCGGGACTGGCGGGCGGGCATTTCCTGGCGCGGCTGCTGGCGGCGGTGGCCGGGGTCGCCGCCGGGGTGCTTGCGTTCGTCTTCGGCTCGGGCCTGGTGGCGCAGCCGTTCCTGGACCCGTTGGCCGGGGCGACCGAGCAGGTGCTCGGCGCGGCGCCGGCGGCGGAGCGGTTCTCGGCGCGGGCGATGCTGCGCGAGCTGGCGCTCGCCGGGTGGGACGTGGCGTTCGACCTGACGGCGTTCGTGGCGCTGCAGGTGCTGCTGCTGGCGACGTGGCTGGTGCCGGGCGCCGGCTGGCTGCACCCGGTGCTGGGCTGGCTGGTGACGGTCTGGCTGGCGGCGATGGAGATGGCCACTCCGGCCCTGGCGCGGCACGGGCTGCACGGGCCGGCCCGGTGGCGGGCGCTGGGTCGGCGCCGCTGGCGCGGGCTGGGGCTCGGCGTGGCGGTCACGCTGCTCCTCCTGGTGCCGCTGCTGCAGTTGCTCACGCTGCCGGTGGCGGTGGTCGCCGGGACGCTGGTGGTGTGCGAGGCGGAGCCCGTCCGCCAGGAGACGACATGAACCGACGAACCATCCTCATGGGCATGCCCTGGCCGGCTTACGACCGGACCTTCGCCCCCGCCGACCAGGAGCGGGCCAAGGCGCTCTACGACTTGGTCGTGCCGGACACTCGGCCGACCACGGAGGAGCTGCTGGCGCTGGCCGATGGCCGGTCGCTCGACGCGGTGGTGACCGTGTGGGGCGCGCCGCCGTTGCCGGTCGCGTTCTGGGAAGCGCACCCCGAATGCCGCTTCTTCGGCCACATGGCCGGCAGCGTGAAGCACTTCTTCCCGGGCGACACGCCCCAGTACCTGCTCGACCACGGCATCACGGTGGTCTGCGGGCAGCATGGGCTCGGGATCAACGTGGCCGAGTGCACGGTGGGCCTGATGATCGCGCTCTCACGCCGCTGGGGCACGCTGTGGCACGAATGCCGGTACGAAGGGATCTGGGGCAGCGACCGCACGCCGTACGAGCCGCAGACGCTGCTGGGTGCGACGGTGGGGATCGTCTCGGCCAGTGCCATCGGGCGGATGGTGGTGGAGATGATCCGGCCGTTCGGCTGCCGCGTGCTGTGCTACGACCCTTACCTCACGGACTACGAAGCGGGCCGGCTGGGGGTCGAGAGCGTGCCGCTCGAACGCCTCCTGGCCGAGTCCGACATCATCTCGATGCACCATCCGCAGACGCCCGAGACCGACCGGATGATCGGCGCGCGCGAGCTCGGTCTGATCCGCGACGGCGCGGTCTTCATCAACACAGCGAGGCCCCGTGCCATCGACCCCGAGGCCCTGCTCGCCGAGGCCCAGCGGGGCCGGCTGCAGATCGCCCTGGACGTGACCGAGCCCGAGCCACTCCCGTCCGAGCACCCGCTCCGCAGTTGTGAGAACGTGTGGATCATGCCCCATCGCGCCGGCACCGGCCGCCACGGCAGCCACCGGGTCGGGCAGATCGTGATGCAGGGATTGGATGAGTGCTTCCAGGGGAGGGCTGTCGCGGCGCGGTACCCGATCGAGAGGCTCTCCCTGATGGCGTAGCCTGGTGCCTGGTGCCTGGTGCCTGGTGCGCAGGGCGGATGACCTCTGGCGCGAGGTTGGGAGACGTGGATGGCTGTCAAGTCGTATCGGGAGCTCGATGTCTGGCAGGTGGGGATGGACGTGGCCGAGGCGTGCTACCATCTGACCTGCTCGTTTCCGAAGTCCGAGTTGTACGGGATGACGTCGCAGATCCGGTCGGCGGCCGCCTCCATCCCCGCCACCGTGGCGGAGGGCTTCGAGCGGGAGCTGCATCGTGACTTCGCGCGCTTCTGCCGGATCGCCCAAGGCTCACTTCACGAGCTGGAGACCCACCTCTTGCTCTGCGTCCGCGTGGGCCTGGCAAGCAGTGGGCCCGTGGACGCGATCCTGGCCCAAGCCGACCGTCTGGGCCGCCAGCTGAAGCACCTCATCCGCTTCCTGAAATCCGAACCCGACGACTTGGTTTGGCGCGCGCTGCGGCGCTCCCGTTCCGGTAGCACCAGGCACCAGGCACCAGGCACCAGGCACCAGGCACCGCGGAGCGTTGACAGGTGACCGCCCCGTGCTACCATCCCCCCCATGCCCAACCCTCCCCACCATCGGGTAGCCGTGGCCATGAGCGGAGGCGTCGACAGCTCTGTCGCCGCCGCTCTGCTCTGTGACGCCGGGTGGGAAGTGGTGGGGCTCACCATGCGCCTTGGCTCGTCAGCGGGCTGGGAGGCCACCCATGCCTGCTGCGGCCTCACCGAGCTGCACGACGCCCGCCGCGTCGCCGACAAACTCGGCATCCCGCACTACGTGCTCAACCACGCCGAGCGGTTCGAGGCCGAGGTGATCGCCGACTTCGTCGACGAGTACGCCCGCGGGCGCACGCCCAACCCGTGCATCCGCTGCAACCAGCACATCAAGTTCGCCACCTTCCTCGACCACGCTCGCGCCTTCGACTGCACCCACGTGGCCACCGGGCACTACGCGCGGATCCACCCCAATGCCGATACCTTCCGCTACGAGCTGTGGCGCGGCGCGGACACCGCCAAAGACCAGAGCTACGTGCTCCATACCCTGACCCAGGCCCAGCTCGCCGCCGCGCTCTTCCCGCTCGGCTCGTTCACCAAGCCGATGGTGCGCGCCGTCGCCGCCGAGCTGGACCTGCCCGTCGCCGACAAGCCCGAGAGCCAGGACCTCTGCTTCGTGGCGGAGGGCGGCTACGCGCAGTTCGTTGCCGAGCGCCGGCCCGACGCCGCGATTCCGGGACCGATCCTCGACCGTGACGGCCGCCTGATCGGCACCCACCGCGGCTTGGTTCAGTACACCGTGGGACAGCGGCACGGGCTCGGCGTGGCGGGCGACGCGCCGCTCTACGTGAGCGAGATCCGCGCGCCGGAGAACGCCCTGGTGGTGGAGCCGGCCGCCACCGCCGGCCGGAGGGCTTGCCGGGTGAGCGAGCTGATGTGGGTCAGCCACGCACCCACCGACGAGCCCCTGCGCTGCCTGGCGATGGTCCGCTACCGGATGATGGCGCTCCCCGCGGTCCTCGAGCCGGCGGCCGGCGGCGCCATACTGACGTTCGACGAGCCGCTGCGGGGGATCTCGCCGGGGCAGTCGGCCGTGTGCTACGACGAGCAGGGCCGCGTGCTGGCCGGCGGCGTGATCGCCGAAGTGCGCCGCGAGGCCGAGGCGCTCTTGCCGGCGGGCGCGGCCAAGGGGTAAGCGATGATCATCATCTTGCACGCCGACGCCACCAACGAGCAGAAGGTGGCGGTGATCGCCGAGGTGGAGCGGCAGGGCTACCGGCCGCACCCCATCTTCGGCGAGCACCTGACCGTGGTGGCCGTGGTGGGCAAGCACCCCGGCGCGCTGCGCGAGTACTTCGAGTCGCTCGACGGCGTGGACCGGGTGGTGCTGATCGACCAGCCCTACAAGCTGGTGGCCCGCGCCGAACGGCCGCACTTACGCTTCACGGTGGGTCGCGATACCGTGGTGGGCGGCGACAAGCTGACGGTGATCGCCGGGCCCTGCTCGGTGGAGAGCGAAGAGCAGATGACCGCCTGCGCGGAGGCGGCCAAGGCCTCCGGCGCGGCCATGCTGCGGGGCGGGGCGTTCAAGCCCCGCACTTCGCCATACGCCTTCATGGGGCTGGGCGAAGAGGGCCTCCGGATCATGGCGGCCGCGCGGGAGGCCACCGGGCTGCCCATCATCTCCGAGGTGATGGACCCCCGACAGGTGGAGCTATGCGCCCGCTATCTGGACATGCTGCAGGTCGGCGCGCGGAACATGCAGAACTTCAGCCTGCTCTCGGAGGTCGGCAAGGCGGGTGTGCCGGTGATGCTCAAGCGCGGCATGGCGGCCACCATCGAGGACCTGCTCAACGCCGCCGAGTACATCGCGGCCCAGGGCGAGGAGCGGATCCTGCTCTGCGAGCGCGGGATCCGGACCTACGAGACGGCCACGCGGAACACGCTCGACATCAACGCCGTCCCGGTCCTGCACCGGCAGACGCACCTGCCGCTGTGCGTGGACCCGAGCCACGCCGTGGGCGTGCGCGAGCTGGTGGGCCCGGTGGCCTGCGCTGCGGCGGCGGCGGGCGCCGACGCGCTGATGATCGAGATCCATCCCGATCCGGCCACCGCCAAGAGCGACGGGGCGCAGGCGCTGACCTTCGACATGTTCGAGAAGCTGATGCGCCGGCTGGACCGGATCCCGCGCTACGACTACACCGACGAACACGTGGGATGAACTCGGGGAGGTGACGCCGACGATGGATGATTCGCGCTTTGGCGGCACGATGCAGGGCGGCATCTGGGTCCCCGGCGGCGGCGGCGCGGCGCCGCCGGAGCCCGAGCCTGAGGACGAGCAGCCGGTCGAGGCGGCGCCCGCCGAGGCGGCGCCCGCCGAAGAGGTCGACTGGCGCGACAAGTACCTGCGCGCGCTGGCCGAATACGACAACCTCCGCCGGCGCGGTCAGCAGCAGGTGGAGCTGGCGCGGCGGAAGGCGACCGAGGAGGCGGTGGCCCGCATCCTGCCGCTGCTGGACGGCTTCGACCGGGCCCTGGCCGCCGTGGGCGAGGGCGGCGACGTGGCTGCGCTGCGGCAGGGCGTGGAGCTGCTCGCCGGGCAGTTCTCCGGCGTGCTCGCCGATCTCGGGGTGGAGCCGATCATCTGCGAGGCGGGCGCCGAGTTCGACCCCGCCTACCACGAGGCGGTGATGCGCGGCGAGCCCACCGACGAGGTGCCCGCCCACCATGTCCTCAGCGTCCTCGAGCGCGGGTTCACGCTGAGCGGCAAGGCGATCCGCGCGGCGCGCGTGGTGGTCGCCGCGGAACCGCTCGACACGCAGGCGTGAGGCCGGAAGGAGCGGCGGGGGCGGGCGGTGAACTCACCGCGCGGGGGACGCGGGAGAGTCACCATGGGTTCAGCGGCGGGGATCCTGATGCTGCTCGGCACGCTCGGGCTGCCGTTCACGAGCTACGGCGGCCGGAACGGCGGCGAGGCCGAGGTGGGGCTGGTGGTGGGGGAGGAGCGGCGCTCGATCGGCTCCTCGCATGACAGCGACCTCACCGGCCAGTTTCTGATACGGCTGCAGGGCATGTTCGGCAGGCAGCTCGGGCCGACTCTGGGACTGCGCGTGGCCGGCAGCGTGGACCGCGAGATCGACTTCGAGGTTCCCCTCAAATGGGATGTCGAGGGCTGGGTGGGGGCGCAGGTGGGCCGTCGCAACCACGTCGGCGTGCAGCTCGGCTACGGCCTGCACGACAACCACAAGTGGTTCCTCGACACCACCACGCCGCTCCTCCGCGAGTTCTCGCGCTACTACGGGTGGTACGCGGGGTTCGATGTCGCGCTCGCTCCGCCGCGCCGCGGGCCGATGTTCTTTGCCCGTGGCCAATACTACCCGTCGCTCTCCGGCGCTAAGTCGGCCCACGACACGAAGGGCACCGGCTTCGCTTTCGAGTCCGCTGTGGGTTACGAGCTCGGCGGCGGGCGGGTCTTTGCCGGCTACCGGCGCGAGAGCTTCCACACCCATCTGGGCAGCTTCGCCTTTGACACCGACTACGACATGCTGTACCTCGGCGTCGGAGGCGCGATGTGAGACGCCGGCCGCTCGCGCTCGCCGGGCAGGGGCTCCGGCTGCTGCTCCTCGGGAGTGTGACCATGGCCCTCGCCGCCGACGTGCCGCCGCTCTACCAGCCGCCGGGGATGTGGATCTGGGACAACTGGTTCGCCCGCGACGGCGACACCTGGCACGCCTTCTACCTGCAGGCGCCGGCGTGCGGCGGGCCGCCCGGCGACTGGTCGTGGCGCCCGCTCCTCAACAGCATCGGGCACGCCACCTCCACCGATCTGTTGCACTGGACCGACCGCGGGCCGGTGGTCGCCGCGCTCCCCGGCACCTGGCTCGGGCACCTGGCCACCGGCAGCGTGACCCGCCACGGACGCGAGTGGGCGATGCTCTTCACCGCCGGCGGGCCGCAGGTGGGCGTGGCGCTGGCCGTCAGCCCGGACCTCAACACCTGGACCAAGGTCGGCGACGGGCCGGTGCTGCCCTTCGCCCCGGCCTACCCGGGTACCTGGGACGGCCGGCCCGTGACGTGGCGCGGCAATGCCGACCCCTACGTGCTCCCCGAGCCGCTCGACGGCTGGTTCTACCTGGTCCTCAACAGCCGCATCGAGGGCGCGCCGCAGAACCAGTCGGGCTGCCTCACCCTCAGTCGCTCGCGCGACCTTCACGCCTGGGAGCCGGTCGCCGTGCTGGCCGCGCCGGGCTGGTTCGAGCGGCTCGAGACGCCGCAGCTCTGGCGGCACGGCGACCGCTGGTACCTCTACTTCGGCGGCGCGCACGACCACGAGATCCCGGCCACCTGGACCGCCGTGGCGCCCGAGCCGCTCCGCGACGCGCGGCGGGTCAACTGCCTCTTCATCGCCGAGCGGATGGAGGGCCCCTACCGCCCCGCGCCGCGATTCACCCTCGATCTGCCCGACGGCCGGCACGGCTACATCTGCAAGGTTCTCCCCGGCGAACGGAACGACTCGCTGATCGTCTCCACCGGCGAGCGCATGTCGCGGGCCTACCCGGTCACCTACGACGGCGACGGCTCGCTGACGCTCGGTCGTCCGGTGGTGGCTTCGCCGTGAGGAGCGCGGCATGCCGCTGACCGTCGGGCTCGACCTTGGCACCACCTCGGTCACCGCCGTGGCGCTCGACGCCGGGTCCGGCGCGGAGGCCGGCCTGGCCCACCGCCCCAACCCGGCGCCGGACACCGCCGCCGAGGGGCGCTTCGAGTGGCAGGCCGGGGAGCTCGAAACCGTCGCCGAGGAGCCGGGCCCCGACGGCCGCCGGACCTACCTGCAGAGCGCCGCCCGCCTGCTCGGCCCCGACGCCGCGCGGGTCGCGGGCTGTCTCCTCTCCGCCGGCTTCCTCGGCGCCACCCTCTACTGGATGGCCGAGAACGCGCTGCTCCCGGCCGGCGGGCTGGCGTGCTTCCTGTGTGACTGGGTGGGTGCGCGGCTGGCCGGCACGCTCCCGGTCACCGACCCGACGAACGCCGCCGGGAGCGGCTTGCTCGACCTCGCCGCCCGCGCCTGGAACCACGAGGCCGCCGCCGCGCTGGGGCTCCCTGCGACGCTCTTCCCGCGCATCGCCGAGGCGGGCGAACGCCTGGGGCAGCTCACGCCCGAGGCCGCCGAGGCCACCGGGCTGCCCGCGGGCCTGCCCGTCTCCATCGGCCTGGGCGACAACCAGGCGGGCTTCGTCGGCGCCGGTGCCGAGCGCGACGACACCGCGCTGGTCAATGTCGGCACCGGCGCGCAGGTGTCGTGCTTCAGTCACCAGCCGCTCGACGCCGCGCCGCTCGAGACCCGGCCCTACCCGCGCGGCGGGTACCTGTTGTGCCACATCAGCCTCAGCGGTGGGCGGTCCTACGCGCTGCTCCACCGGCTGTTCGAGTCGGTCGGGCGCGAGCTGTTCGGCGTCGCGGATCCCGGCTCGCTCTATGCGGCGATGCACCGGCTGGGTGCCGCCGCCCCGGCCGGGGCGGGCGGGCTGCGCTGCCAGCCCTGCTTCGCCGGGACCCGCTGGCAGCCGGCTCGGCGGGGGCTCTTCACCGGCGTCGGCGAGGACAACCTGACCCCGGGCCACCTGGTCCGCGCGCTCCTCGAAGGTCTGGCCGTGGAGCTGGGCGGGGGGCTGGCGCGCATCCGCCTCGCCTCGGAGCGGGAGTGCAGCTTGCTGGTCGGCGCCGGGAACGGGCTGCGCGAGAACCCCGTCCTGGCCCGCAGTGTGCAGACGGAGCTGGGGCTGCCGCTGGCCTTCCCGGCGCATCGCGAGGAGGCGGCCTACGGCGCGGCGCTGGTCGCCGCCGTGGGCGAGGGACTGCAGCCCGACCTGCACGCGGCCGGGCGGTTGCTCCGCCACGAGCCGGCGGTGGCGGAGGCGTGACATGTTCTCGCACGTCCTCCGGCGCCGCCTCCTCGCCGCCCAACGCGCCGCCGCTGACCGCCCGCCGCCCGACCCGAACCGCAAGCTCCGGCCCTGGCTCTGGCTGATCCTCGCCATCGCCGCCGCCGTCCGGCTGGTCGGGCTCGGCTGGGGGCTCCCGTCCGAGCTCCACCGCTTCAGCTACCATCCCGATGAGTGGCAGAGCGTCGAGACGGCGCTGCGTATCCTCGCCACCCGCGATCTCGACCCGCACTTCTTCAACTACCCGACGCTGCACATCTACCTGCTCGCCGTGGTGCTCAAGGTCGGCACCTGGTTCGTCTCGCTGGATGCCGGGCTGGCGGTGCTCTATCTGCTGGCGCGGCTGGTGACGGTGGCGCTCGGCGTGGGCACGCTGGTTGTCACGGGGCGGATCGCCGCGCGGCTGCTCTCGCCCGCGGCCGGGCTGGCCGCCGCGGCGCTGCTTGGCCTGCTCCCGCTCCACGTCGTGCTCTGTCACTACGCCACGGTGGACGTGCCGATGGTCTTCTGGTGCACCCTGGCGCTGTGGGCCGCGGTGGAGATGGCGCTGAGCGGCACCGCTCCCGCGCTCGACATCGCCTCCTTGCCCCCTCCCGGTACCCCCTCCTTGCCTCCTCACGGCTCTCTCTCCTTGCCCCCTCCGGGTACCCCCTCCTTGCCAAGGAGGGGGCAGGGGGAGGTCCAGTCCAGCGCGGAGGACACCGAAAAACCACCGTCTGTCCCCAATTCCGTCACCCCCTCCTTGCCAAGGAGGGGGCAGGGGGAGGTCCAGTCCAGCGCGGAGGACACCGAAAAACCACC